>JBBWZU010000304.1:0-9496 GCA_039649225.1 Hyphomicrobiales bacterium
TTTTCCTTCATCAGGCCCTGCAGCTCGCCGGCCTGGAACATCTCGCGGATGATGTCGCAGCCGCCGACGAACTCGCCCTTGACGTAGAGCTGCGGGATGGTCGGCCAGTTGGAATAGGTCTTGATGCCGTTGCGCAGATCGTCGTTCTCCAGCACGTTCAGACCCTTATAGGGTACGCCGATGTAGTCGAGGATCTGCACGACCTGGCCCGAGAAGCCGCACTGCGGGAACTGCGGCGTGCCCTTCATGAACAGCACCACGTCGTTGTTCTTCACTTCATTGTCGATGAACTGCTCGATTGCCATGATGTCCTCGCTCAGACCCCAAATCGGGGCGTACCAGGAGATATATGTATCTCAGGTCGGACCTCCACCCCAAGGGCCAACCGCCGGGGAGCCGTCATTTTTTGGCGGGGGCGTAGAATGTCCCTTCGACCTCGAAAACATCGTCCTGATTGAGCCGGTGGACCTCGACGATGGTGCGTGGCGGATAGGGGCCCTGCCCCCACAGTTCCTCCTGTACCTTGTTCACCAAAGGCCGGAAACGGAACATGTCCGTCACATAAACCACCAGCCGGGTCGCGTCGCGCAGCGTCGCCCCTTCCGACTCGGCGATGAGCTTCATGTTGAGGAAGCCCTGCCGGATGCGTGCTTCGTCACCCTGTATCAGCTGGTTGGTAGCCGGATCTATCCCCCGCATCCCGGCGATGAAGATGAAATCGCCTGCGCGGGTGCCGAGATTCCATGTCCCGGTCGGCTTGATGGCGCCCGGGGGCGACAATGTCTTCACGCCATTTGGTGACACCGGCTGCCCCAACGCTGCGAACGTCGATAGAACGAAAAGAGCCAACGTGGCCGCGATAAGCTGGCGCATGCAAGTACCCCAAATGCCGGGCCAAGAAAGCCCCGCTATGCCATACAAGTTTCGGGCCCCGCGCTATCCCTCCGGCGTGCCGGTCTGCAGCGCCAGCGCGTGCAGCTTGCCGCCCATGTCGCCCTTGAGCGCCTGATAGACCATCTGATGCTGCTGGACGCGGGATTTGCCGCGGAACGAGGCCGCGATCACGGTCGCCGCATAGTGGTCGCCATCGCCGGCGAGGTCCCGGATGGTGACTTCCGCATCGGGAATGCCCGACCGGATCAACTTCTCGATTTCGCCTGCATCCATCGCCATCGCGATTGTCCTTTGACGAGATCAACTTTAGTTCGCACCACCCGCCATATAGGCCGGTAACCACCCCTCGTGATGCTCCCGCAGCGCATCGAGCAGAATCGCGCGTTCGCCGGGCAGCGTCAACGCGTTGCCGTGGGTCACGCCGATGCGCCGGATCGGCACCCCGGCGGTTTTCGCGCGCGCCGCCAGATCGTCGAACTGCGTCGGCTTGATGGTGACCACATAGCGCGCCTGATCCTCACCGAACCAGAAACCCACCTCGTTCAGAAAGGCCGGCGCGCCGTAAAGCCGCGCACCGATGCCCGACGCGAGCGCCATTTCGGCCACCGCGACGACGAGGCCGCCGTCGGAGAGATCATGCACCGCGGACACGAACCCATCGCCGATCAGGCCGCGCACGAAATCGCCGATACGGCGCTCCGCCATCAGGTCGACCGGGGGCGGCGCCCCCTCCTCGCGGCCGCAGATGTCGCGCAGGTACAGCGACTGGCCGAGCCAGCCTTTGGTCTCCCCGAGCAGCACAATGAGATCGTCGGCAGCCTTGAAGCCGATGCTGGCGGACTTGGAGAAATCGTCGAGCAGCCCGACGCCGCCGATGGTCGGGGTCGGCAAAATCGCGCGCCCATTGGTCTCGTTGTAGAGCGACACGTTGCCGGACACGACCGGGAATTCGAGCGTCTTGCAGGCCGCCGCGATCCCCTGGATGCAGCCGACCAGCTGGCCCATGATCTCCGGCCGCTCGGGATTTCCGAAATTCAAATTATCGGTCAATGCCATGGGTTTGGCGCCGACGGCTGACAAATTGCGCCAGGTCTCGGCCACGGCCTGCTTGCCGCCCTCGAAGGGATCGGCTTCGCAGTAGCGCGGCGTGACGTCGGTGGTGAGCGCCAAGCCCTTCGGTCCCTCCTGCACGCGCAGCACGGCCGCGTCCCCACCGGGCCGCTGGAACGTATTGCCGAGAATGAGGTGATCATACTGCTCCCAGACCCAGCGCTTGGAGCACAGATCCGGCGAGGCTAGCAGCTTTTCGACCGCGTCGGCATGCGGCATCGGCTGGACGACGGAGGCGGGATCGATCACCGGCAGCTTGGGCGAAGCCGTGTGCGGGCGGTCATAGACCGGCGCTTCGTCGCCGAGCTCCTTGATCGGCAGATTGGCCATCTCGACACCCTGGTGGCGCACCACGAAGCGTTTGTCCGGCGTGGTCTCGCCGACGACGGCAAAATCGAGCCCCCATTTGCGGAAGATCGCCTCGGCCTCAGTCTCCTTCTCGGGCTTGAGCACCATCAGCATGCGCTCCTGGCTCTCCGAGAGCATCATTTCGTAGGCGCTCATGCCTGTTTCCCGTGTCGGCACACGATCGAGATCGAGCACGACACCAAGATCGCCTTTGGCGCCCATCTCGACCGCCGAACAGGTGAGCCCGGCCGCGCCCATGTCCTGGATCGCGATGACGCAATCCTTGGCCATGATTTCCAGGCAGGCCTCGAGCAGCAGCTTTTCAGAAAACGGGTCGCCGACCTGCACGGTCGGGCGCTTGGATTCGGAATCCTCGCCGAATTCGGCCGAGGCCATGCTGGCGCCGTGGATGCCGTCGCGGCCGGTTTTCGAGCCGAGATAGACAATCGGCATGCCGACGCCGGAGGCGGCCGCATAGAAGATCTTGTCGGTTTCGGCGAGGCCAACCGCCATCGCGTTGACGAGGTTGTTGCCGTCGTAACGGGTGTGGAAACGCACCGAGCCGCCGACCGTCGGCACGCCGAACGAGTTGCCGTAGCCGCCGACGCCCGCGACCACGCCGGACACGAGCTGGCGGGTTTTGGGATGCGCCGGATCGCCGAACGAGAGCGCATTGAGGCAGGCGATCGGCCGCGCCCCCATGGTGAAGACGTCGCGCAGGATGCCGCCGACGCCCGTGGTGGCACCCTGGTAGGGCTCGATATAGCTTGGATGATTGTGGCTTTCCATCTTGAACACCACCGCCAGGCCATCGCCGATGGAGATCACGCCGGCGTTCTCGCCCGGCCCCTGGATCACCTGCGGCCCGGAAATCGGCAGCGTTTTCAGATGGATTTTTGAGGATTTGTACGAGCAATGCTCGTTCCACATAGCCGAGAAGATACCGAGTTCCGTGACTGTCGGCTCGCGGCCGATCAGTTGCAGAATACGCTCGTATTCCTCGGGCTTGAGGCCGTGCTCGGCCACCAGCTCGGGGGTGATTTTGGGTTCGTTCGGGATCATGTCTCGGGAGGACGCCTTTCGCCCCTATGTAGGGGAGATAGGCCCGGCGGGAAACGGTTTTATCGTCCCTGCCCCCAGGTCAGAATATCCGGTCCAGGTCAGGCGCGCAGCGCCCGTTCGGCGAGCGCGATCCATTCTGCCTGCGCCCTGCGGACATGGGCCGGCGAGCGGCGCAGCTGCTTGAGCACGTCGGTCAGCCAGGCCTTGGCCTCCATTTCGCGCCCCATCCGGGCCAGCAGCAGGCCGTAACGCACCCGCGCCTCGGCCCCGACGTAATAGGCCGACAGCGCGTGATATTCGGCCAGCGCGCCCTGCAACCGGCTGACGGTCTCCAGCGACCGGGCGAACAGAAGGTGCGCCTCGCCTGACTGATAGTCCGGCCAGCGCGCACGCAGGGCCTCAAGCGTCGCGATGGTGTCCTCGGGATGGCGGAGCCCGAATTCGGCGCGCGCCTTACCCAGCATGTAAAGCGGCTCGTCGCCCATCGGACGCGTCAGGATCACCTCGAAATGGCGCTTGGCCTCGTCGAATTTCTCCAGCTCCAGGCATTCCTCGGCGAGGCAAGCGCGGTTCGCGATGGTGTCGGCGATTTCCACCGCATCGGACAGCGCGCGGTAGCGCTTTTCCGGATTGAGCTTGTTGGCGATTGTGCGCTGGGTCTGCAGGCCCTGCGCACTGCCCATCCAGTCCGGGATCAGCACAGCCACGATGTAGGCGACTGCACCGATGCCCGGCACCATCAGGATAATGAACGCCCACGGCTGGGCGCGGCCGGTCTTGGCGGCGTGCACCACGAGCGAAATGTCCAGCAGCACCAGGATCAGAACCAGCGGCATCGTCGACCCAATACAATGACCCGAGGACAATGACCCAGGCGGCTGGGGGGGCCGCGCGGGTGCGTCCTTCATATCAATAGTCGGCGGCAGTCCGGTAGGGGGTTCAATCGGCCGCTCAGGCGGCTTGCGCAAAATGCGCCACAAGGCCGGCGAATAGCCCGCGCCCGTCGGTACAGCCGACGGATGATTCCACGTGGTTTTCCGGATGCGGCATCAGGCCGAGCACGTTGAGCTTCTCGTTGAGCACACCGGCGATGGAATTGAGCGCGCCGTTGACATTGGATTTCGGATCGCGCTTGCCCTCGGCATCGGTGTAGCGGAACAGGATGCGGCCTTCCGCTTCCAGCCGCCCAATGGTGCCTTCGCTGGCGATATAGTTGCCCTCGCCATGCGCCACCGGCACGCGGATCACCTGGCCGGCATTATAGCCGCGCGTGTACGGCGTATCGGAGCGCTCGATCTTCAGATGCACGTCGCGGCAGATGAACTTCATGCGCTCGTTGCGCATCAGCACGCCGGGCAGCAACTCCGACTCGCACAGGATCTGGAAGCCATTGCAGACGCCCATGACCAAGCCGCCCTTGCGGGCATGGACGCGGACCGCATCCATGATCGGCGCGCGCGCCGCGATCGCGCCGCAGCGCAGATAATCCCCATAGGAGAAGCCGCCGGGGAGCACGACGAGGTCGGTGCCGGCCGGCAGCTCATGCTCGGCGTGCCAGACCATCGCGGGCTCGCGTCCCGAGACCAGCTTGAGCGCGCGCGCCATGTCGCGCTCGCGGTTCGATCCGGGAAAGACGATGACGGCGGATTTCATGGCAGCTCGCGGCCGTGGCGGGAGGCGTGGTTCTGGCATTTCAATAGCAGGCTTGGCTTGGCTGAAATAGGCCGGATTCGGCGCAAATCCAACCCGGAACGAGCCAAGACGCGGCAACTATCCGGTGACTTCCACCCGGTAGTTCTCGATCACCGTATTGGCGAGCAGCTTCTCGGCCGCCTCCTTGAGCGCGGCCTCGGCCTTGGCGGCGTCGCCCTCGCCGAACTCGATGTCGAACACCTTGCCCTGGCGCACGCTGGCGACGCCCGCGACCCCAAGCGATTTGAGCGCGCCCTCGATCGCCTTGCCTTGCGGATCGAGCACGCCGTTCTTCAGGGTGACGGTGACGCGAGCTTTCATGGAAATCAAAAATCCTCTGATGGGTCAGGAGAGCCCGGTGGCACGATAGATTTCGGACAGAGGCAGCGAAACGCCAAGCGCGGGAAACGCAATGATGTCCGCGGCCGAACGATAGCGCTGCTCGTTAAAGCCATTGTCGCGCGCGAACACGACCACATCGACGGCGTCCTGCGCGATGACCACGTAGTGCGTGAGCGCGGGTAGGTTCGTGTATGCAACACGCTTCCACTTCAAATCCCGGCTGGCGGTCGATGGCGATATGATCTCGAACAGAACGATCGCATCGACAGTATCCCGTCGATCGTGGAACAAGCGAACATTGTTCTTGGGCAAGATCATCGCGTCAGGCTCGGGACGGCTCATGTCAGAGACGAGCGCCCCGATCCCTGGTATCACTGCCCAGTCTGCCTCCTGAGAACGCTCTTGAAGCGTGAGCGCGACGATAACGTTCTTGAGGATCCACTGGTGGATCGGACTTGGCGACGCGTTCAAGACCGGCTCCCCGTCGATCAGTTCCCACTTCTCTTCGTCGGGGCGCGCGTCCGTGAACAGGTAGAACTCGTCCACCGTCATCGGCCCCGTGTCGATCTTGGGAACGCCCATCACACCCTCCGCCTGCCCTCGCCTACCCCTTCACCAGCACCGGACCGGTGCCCTGCGGGCGCTCGCCTTCCGCCATGATGCCGAGCCGCTTGGCGACTTCGGTGTAGGCCTCGAGCAGCCCGCCGAGGTCGCGGCGGAAGCGATCCTTGTCGAGCTTGTCGTTGGTCTTGATGTCCCACAGCCGGCACGAATCGGGGGAGATCTCGTCCGCGACCACGATCCGCATCATGTCGTTTTCCCACAGCCGCCCGGTCTCCATCTTGAAGTCGACCAGACGGATGCCGACGCCGAGGAATACGCCGGAGAGGAAGTCATTGACGCGAATCGCCAGCGCCATGATGTCGTCGATCTCCTGCGGCGTCGCCCAGCCGAATGCCGTGACGTGCTCTTCCGACACCATCGGGTCGTTGAGCTGATCGTTCTTGTAATAGAACTCGATGATCGAGCGCGGCAGCTGCGTGCCCTCGTCGATGCCGAGGCGCGTCGAGAGCGAACCGGCCGCGACGTTGCGCACGACCACCTCGAGCGGAATGATCTCGACCTCGCGGATCAGTTGCTCGCGCATGTTGAGCCGCCGGATGAAGTGCGTCGGCACGCCGATCTCGTTCAGGTGCTGGAAGACGTATTCCGAGATGCGGTTGTTGAGCACGCCCTTGCCTTCGATGACTTCATGCTTTTTGGCATTGAAGGCGGTCGCGTCGTCCTTGAAATGCTGGATCAGCGTACCTGGCTCCGGTCCTTCATAGAGAACCTTCCCCTTGCCTTCATAGATGCGGCGACGGCGGCTCATTGGGATGTACCGTGGCTTGAGAAAATCCATTGGATGCCGTGACTCCGTGAACTGAACGAGCTCGGCGGTGGCGGACCGGGCGATGCGACTCAAACGAACCCTTGGACCTGCCCGCCCGTTGGGATCAACCTAGCGGATCGGTCTGCGGAGCACAATCGTCGCACCCTGCTCGCAAACGGGCACCATGCCGCGCTTCCGCCATGTTGATTTGTGGATTTTGTGCCGATATGCAAGGCAAGATTTCCCGACCCGGAACAGCCGTCAACAACGAGGCGAGCATGAGCACCTTCGACAAGCGTGAGGAAGGTTTCGAGAAGAAGTTCGCCCATGATGAAGAACTGCTCTTCAAGGCGAACGCGCGCCGCAACAAGCTGCTCGGCCTGTGGGCCGCCGAGAAGCTCGGTCTCTCGGGCGATGCGGCGAACGCTTACGCCAAGGAAGTCGTCATGTCGGACTTCGAGGAATCCGGCGATCACGACGTATTTAAGAAGATTCGCCAGGATCTCGATGCCAAGGGGGTCACGCAAGCCGATCAGGACATCCGCCGCATGATGGATGAGCTGATGGCCAAAGCGGTCGCCGAGATCAAGGCCAGCGGCTAACGCGCTACCGCACGGCCGGCACCGCCGCAGCGACCATATCGAGCACGGCGGCGACATCGCGCTCGATATCGACGCGCCGGACCTCGACAACCCGATAGTCGCGCTCGGCAAGCCAGCCGCATTTGTGCGCGCGCGTTTTCGCAGCCTCCGCGGATTCCTCCTCCGGCACGACGTCGATCACGAGGCGCAGCGGGAACGAGACGAAGTCCGTGATATGCGCGCCGACCGGCGTCGCGCGCTTGAAGCCAAGCCCGGCGAAACGCTTGTCCTTGGTCAGCGCATCCCACAGCGCACGGTCGGCGTCGGTCGGATTGCGCCGCAGCAGCCGGGCAAGGCCGCGCACCGGTCCGCGCGTGCCGGCAAGGCGCGCCTCGCCCTGCTCGGCGATCACGGCGCGCAATGCCGCGGCCTCGGTGCCGTTCAGTACGCCGCCGGCCGCCGAACCCTTGCGCCCCTCGGCGATCGCCATCAGCACGCCGTGCAGCGTCTGGATGTCCTGCTTGGTCGGGTTCATGCGCGTGAAGATGTTGCGCAGGTTGACCACCATCGTGTCGCGCTTGTCGGGCGGACGGAAGAATTCGACCTTTTCCAATTCATGCTCGAGGTTCTCAAAGAACGCGACCAATTGCTGGCGCGGCGCCGCTTCGGATCTCTGCGGCATCCGGAACGGCAGCTTGCCGTCGGTGAGACGGCGGAACCACTCGTAGGCGACGATCACCACAGCCTGCGACAGGTTGAGCGAGGCGAATGCCGGATTGACCGGCAGCGTGATGATCTGATCGGCGAGCGCGACCTCGTGGTTTTCCAGCCCATTGCGCTCGCGCCCGAACATCAGCCCGACACTCGAACCGGCGGCGATCTTCTCCACCGACAGCGCCGCGGCGGCCGCGGGGTCGACCACCGGCTTGGCCTGATCGTGCGCGCGCGCAGTCGCCGCGAAGATGAAATTGAGATCGCCGATCGCGGCCTCGAGCGAATCGTAAAGCTTGGCGCCATCGAGCACCCGATCCGCCCCGGCCGCCATCACGACGGCACGCTCGTGCGGCCATCCCTGGCGCGGCGATACCAGGCGCAATTCCGACAGGCCGAAATTCGCCATGGCGCGCGCGACCGATCCGATATTGTCGGCGAGCTGCGGCTCGACCAGGATCACGCAGGGTCCCGGCTGCACCACCCAGCTTTTGGTCTTGTCGGTCCCGGCTCCGGGCATGCAGTGCTCCTCGGCGGGCAAATGCCCTGAAGGCGCAGCCCCTGCCGAAGCCGGCCGCTCGCGTCAAGCGGCATCACCGTCAAGCGGCAGCATCGTATCCGGCCAAAAACACCCGGCGGTTAACGCCCTGGCTTTCGCTTCGGCGCGCTGGCCCGCCGGCGGTCGTCTCGCAGCTGCCAACAAGGCTTTTACCGGCGGAATGCGGATGCTATAGGGCGCGCCGAACCCCCGTCAGTCGGATCCCCGGTTGGCGGTCTCCGCGCCGAGAACAATTCATTTGAGGGCCCAGGGGGAAGCCATTCCACCTCGCCCATCAATGTTCAGTTTCCGGTCGGCCCAGACAAGCACGGCGACCAGAGGTGCAAGAATGCCAGATCTCGAAATCATGTGGACAAAGGTCGATGAAGCCCCGGCGCTCGCGACCTATTCCCTGCTGCCGATCGTCGAAGCCTTCGTGGGCGCGGCGGGTGTGTCCGTGAAGCTGAAGGATATCTCGCTGGCCGGGCGCATCATCGCCAATTTCCCCGAGAAGCTCACCCCCGCGCAACGGATCGGCGACGAACTCACCGAACTCGGCGAGCTCGCAACGCGGCCCGAAGCCAACATCATGAAGCTGCCAAACATCTCCGCCTCGATCCCGCAGCTCAAGGCCGCGATCAAGGAACTGCAAGGCAAAGGCTACGACGTTCCGGATTATCCGGACAACGCGACGACGGACGCCGAGAAAGAGATCAAGGCTCGCTATGCCAAGGTGTTCGGCAGCGTCGTGAACCCGGTATTGCGCGAGGGCAATTCCGACCGCCGCGCCGCCGGTGCCGTCAAGCAATACGCCCGCAACAATCCGCACAAGATGGGCGCCTGGAG
>JBBWZU010000317.1:0-5535 GCA_039649225.1 Hyphomicrobiales bacterium
GCATCGCCCGATGATGGGCGGCATGCATCATCCGATGATGGGCCACATGCATCGCGGTCCGCAGCATGCCGGCGGCATGCGCCCCGGCAGCGTGCATCCGATGCCGCCGAAGCAGAAAATGCCTTAATACACTCCGTCATGGCCGGGCTTGATCCCGGCCATCCACGTCTTGCTTTCCTTCAAGCTTGGCAAGAAAGGCCTGGATGCCCGCAACAAGTGCGGGCATGACGACGCGCGCTACTCACTTCGCCCCGCGCAGCACCATCGCGGCCGCGTACAGGCTGACCGCCGCCGCGTTCGACACATTCAGGCTCTTGATCGCGCCCGGCAGCTCCAGCCTGGCGCGGATGTCGCAGATCTCGCGCGTCGATTGGCGCAGGCCGCGGCCCTCGGCGCCGAGCACCAGTGCGAGCGGCTCGCGCAGGCTGGCGGCGCCAAGATCGCTTGTCGCCTCGCTGTCGAGACCGACGGTGAGGAAGCCACGCTCCTTCAGTGCCGCAATCGCCCGCACCAGGTTCTGCACCGCCACCATCGGGACGAGCTCGAGCGCGCCGGAGGCGGATTTGGCCAGCACGCCGGTCGCCTCGGGCGAATGGCGTGCCGTGATGATGACGGCGCGCGCCCCGAAGGCGGCAGCCGAGCGCAAGATCGCGCCGACATTGTGCGGGTCGGTGATCTGGTCGAGCACCAGCACGGTGCCCTCCGCAATGTCTTCCAGTTCGGTCGCCGGCAGGGTGTCGGCTTCCGCCAGCAGCCCCTGATGCACAGCATCGGGCGTGAGCCGCGCCGCGATTGCCTCCGGCCGCACGATCTCGGGCGCGACGGGCAGCGCGATGTTCTCTTCGGTGAGGCGATGCGCGGCATTCTCGGTCGCGAAAATCTTGCGGATGACGCGCTGCGGATTGCGCAGCGCGGCCGCGACTGGATGCCAGCCGTACAGGATCGCGGTGCCGTCCGGGATCGGCGGCCGCACCGATTTGGGTTTTGGCGCAAAGCGGGATTTGTCCTTCGCGCCCTTGGCGGGCCGCGTGCCGAACGGCTTATCGGACTTCTCGGGCCTGCGGCCCGGCTTTGATTGCTTCGGATCCCAATGGCGCTCGCGCATCAGCCCATGTCTCACGCGCGCCGCCGCTTGGCAAACGCGCCCATCAGGCGGGTTGGCTCATCGCTCGCGTAAGCTTGCGCGAAGCTTTCGATACCGGCGCGAACTGCCTGTGATAGCGTCGAATCCTCCCATTGCCGCATCAGCGCCTTTTGCAGCCGGATGGCCTGCGGCCCGGCGCTCAGCAATTGGGTCAGCCGCGCCTCGACGGCGCCGTCGAGATCGGCCGGTTCGACCACCTGCTGCACCAGGCCCCAGGCGAGCGCAGTCGCAGCGTCGATGTTTTCGCCGAACAGCAGCAGCTCGCGGGTGCGCCCCCAGCCGATCAGGCCGGGCAGCAACGCCGCCTCCACCACCGACGGAATGCCGACCCGCACCTCCGGCATGCCGAACACGGCGTTCGAGGAGGCAATGCGCAGGTCGCAGGCGGCCGCGACCTCCAGCCCGGCGCCGAGCGCATAGCCGTTGATGCGCCCGATCACCGGAACCGGAAGCGCGCGCAGGCCATCGCAGCAGCGATGCACCAGCGTGATGAAGGCCTGCGCCCCCGCGGCATCGAGCCCGGCCATCTCGACGATATTGGCGCCGCCGATGAAGGCCTTGGCTCCGCCGCCGGTGAGCACCACGGCGCGCAGGTCCGCCCGCGTGCCCAGCGCCTCGATCTCTTCGATAAACGCGATCATCAGGGCACGCCCAAGCGTATTGAGCTTACTGGCATTCTCGATCGTCACGGTGGCGATCGCGCCCGCCGGGCGCTCCTCCAGGCGGACGCCGACAAATGGGGCAGGGGTGGCATCCATCGGGAACCTCGTGGGTGGGGCGGACGGCGACGAGAGCGCGGGGACAACGCCAGCTGGGCTTTTCCGGTTGACACTCCGGTGAGCCGTCACCATAACCCGGCGCGCGGGTGTCCTGCCTGGCCGGCGGGGTGCTTGCTTTTTGCCTTTAGATTCCATGAGGTTCTGAGGCGAAAACGGGGGAATGTCCCGAGTGGCAAAGGGGGCGGACTGTAAATCCGCTGGCTTAGCCTTCGTAGGTTCGAGTCCTACTTCCCCCACCAACCTTCGCAAACCACTTCGGCGAAGGTTGCCCGACGAAGCCCGCTTGGGCGCAGGCGGGCTGGTGCATTTGCAGGCCGCTCCCGGTCCGGCCGGCACCCACATGCGCAGATTGTGGATTTCATTCCGGTCCGTCAAAATCAATCTGACGCGACTCAACGCTTTATGTTTCGCTGCTGATGCGTCTTGCGCCGTGTGAAACCAGAGCGGCGCATCCGACGTTGTTCCTCCGAACGAGGTGGAGGCCAGTCATGTCGAATGACCAGGCGAACGACCGATATAACGACCGACATAAAGGGTGGGCGTCATCCGCCGCCATCATCGTGGCGTCGCTTCTGATTGCCGGCGTCTTTCTGCACACATGGGTCAACGAACGCACGCGGGCGGCTTCGCAGATTAGCGCCTCGCTTGAAGCGCCCGTTCAGGCGGCGCCGGCGCGCTAGCCCTCGCGCGCAACTCTGCATCGGTCCGGCACCCGCCGGGGCGGGAACTTGCGTTGCGAGTTCCGTGCATCCTTTTGCCCGCGCAAGCCGATCTCACGATAATTTCAGATCCGGAACGATGCGCGGCGCCTTTTCGTTGGCCCGGCATGAGGACGGGGGCTTAAGAAGAAAGAAAGGATGGAACATCATGAAACTTGTTCCCACAGTTTTGTCCGCCGCGCTGATCGCCGGCATGTCCACGGTTGCGATGGCACAGAGCGATGGCGGTGGCGCCGGTGGTGACGTGAACCCGCACCGCTTCGGTAAGGGCACGGACGCCAATCCGACCAGTCCGGGCGCCAATCCGAAGCTCGGCAACTCGGCGGCCTCCCCCGCGGAGCGTCTGAATAATAGTCCATATGGGCTGGATCCGGCGTGGCGCGATATGAACTCGTCCGACGTTTCGGGACATTGGAACGATCGCGACTATCGGCAGGAGCGCATCACGCCGAACGGCACCGGCCGGTATTAGGGGTGTGATCTAACTAAACCCAGCTGACAATAAGACGGCCCGGTCATCCGACCGGGCCGTTTGTCGTGGTGCGTTCCGATCCGAACCTTAAGGGTTCGTCGCGGCTCCGCGACGCTATCCGTGTGGCAGGGGTGCGGCGACATTCTGCGTCGCGCCGCAAGTGTCGCACTGGAAAGTGCGCAGATCCGTATGCTTCAGGCGGGGATGCGGCTCGGCCGTCAGCAGATGCGATGTCCCGCCGCACTTGTCGCACGCCGGGGCCGTAACCTGCTTTCCATTCAGGTGAGTTGTTTTGTCGAGCATGGTCGCCGCCTGACGCCGCTGTTCGACATTCGTACCGCGAAAGCCCCGATGTTTTCAAAGATTTTCCGCTACGTACAACTTCTCACAAAGCGCGCTTGCGAAACGGCGCGCTGCGCTGATGGCGCAGTCTCGCCGAAATGGAACAAATCGAGCGGCGCGCGCGTTGTTCCTGGCGTTTGAGCAATTATTCGTAGGATGAAAATGAGGCCGGAGCCGAAGATCATCGAGACCTTGTCTGCCAAGAAGGAGCGCCGCGCCATCGAAGCAGAGGCCGCCTGGAAAGAGCATGAGGCGCGCGCGGTCGCGGTCGACAAGAACATGATCCGCCTGCGCGAAGAGCGGCTCGCCAGGGAAGCGCGCGCAGCGGCGCTCGCCACGGAGCCGCAAATCAAACAGCCGAAAAACAAGAGAACGCGTGTTCGCCCGACAATCGCCGCGGCGTCGGAGGCCGGCTCGGTCTAAAGTCTTGCCGGAACGGACAGCGCATCGACAAGCGGCAGTCCAAAATCAGGCACGTAGAGACTCCGCGCGCCACGCTGATGGGCGGCTTTTCTGCCATCTCGTGGCGACTTGAAAGAAATGTGTGGCCAGCGACTCGGCGGCAGTGCAGAATCGCCCAACTGATTTGCCCCGCCCCAAGACCTCATGACAGCAGCAGACACTCAACATCCGTCTTCTCCGACGACGAAATTGCCGTTGTGCTTTGCCTGCATGAAGCCGATGCGCTTCGAGACCGTGGAGCCGCACACCCGCTTTTTCCACCTCGACGTGCGCAACTTCGTCTGCGACTGCGGCGAGACCGCCAGCGACGTGGTCGTGCGCTTCCCTTAGCGCTTTTTTTTCGGTCGGATTGAATCGACATCAACTCCGCTCGTCCCCGCGAACGCCGGGATCCAGGGGTTGCGAATTCCGGCGCTTATTGCCCTGGATTCCCGCGTGCGCGGGAATGAGCGGAACATCTGCCGCTATTGATCAGTGAAGCCGGCACGGGTAGAGCTTGCGCCGCGCCGGACGAAGCTGTTTCTTCTCCGGATGCCCGAGCGGCGCTGAGGCTTTGCCGAACATCGTGCTAAGTCTTTGATATCGCGGGTGTAGCTCAATGGTAGAGCAACAGCCTTCCAAGCTGATGACGAGGGTTCGATTCCCTTCACCCGCTCCAACCCTTCAATCCAAGGAAAACAACGCAGCATCGCGCGGCGAAACCGAATTGCGCCGGTGGCGCAGTGACGACCATCAGCGTCGCGCCTGGCTACTTTCTCAGATGCCGCCGGATCGCCGCCGTCGATGGCCCGACCTCTTCGATCGCGGCGAAGAGCTCTTCGTGCGAGACGCTGAGGCGATTGGCCCAATAGTCGGTTTGGGAAGGGTCCGTGGTATCGACAATGGGCTTGGGCGCCACGCTCGGCAGCGTGGCCATCACCGAGGCGACTGTCGCAAGACGGATCATGCGGCCAAATTAGCATGACGCGCCTTTGGGCTCAGGTTTGGGTCGCCGTAGCGTTAATGAATCGTTGCGCGCGCCATTGGTCATGCGCGCAAAAAAAAGCCCCGCCGAAGCGGGGCTGCGAGGAGTTGACGAAAATTTATTTCGCCGGAGCCTGTGAGGGCGCTGACGGCGGTGTCGTGGCCGGAGCCGGCGTGGCGGGCGCGCGCGGCGCCGAACGCTCCGCGCCCGGCATGTTGGTTGCGGTGCGCACATTGTCGCTGTTGTACGTCACCACGAAGTAGCCGCCGATGATCAGGATGGCGGCGATGATGAGAGCCGGAATCGTCATGCTCGCGTCATCGCGCGTCCCGGGCGGTGGCGGATAGCCGAGCCCGTCGATATCGCGGCGATAGTCCATACCTGGGCGATCGTCCATCATGGGACCTTCCTCCGATATTGTGCTGGCAGGGGAACGCGCAGACGCCGGAGAGGTTCGTTCGGGAACCCGCGCGCCCATGGTGCGGCGCAAAAAGAGTTCCGGAAGCCCAAATTGCTTGCGACTAGCAGGTGACGGCGCGAATTTCCTTGGCTATATACGCGGCGCGTTAGGAGTGTAGCTCAACTGGCTAGAGCACCGGTCTCCAAAACCGGGGGTTGTGAGTTCGAGTCTCTCCACTCCTGCCAATTTTTTC
>JBBWZU010000336.1:0-15314 GCA_039649225.1 Hyphomicrobiales bacterium
CGTGACATCTGCGGTCTTGATCAGAATCGCATTGGGTTCCTCAATCGGCCAGGACAGATATTTGATGCGTGCCATCTGCTCGATCTTCGATCGATTTTTACGGACGGCTTCGATCCGGCCGGCCTGATCCAGGCTATCTGTTTCGAAGTGATCGTCGAGCGCTTCGCGGCTGATCTCACAACTGACAGTGTTGCCGAGCGCCTGACCCGTGAACGTGGCCACGTCGCGGCGGTAATCGTAGTGGACCGGTGGATTGTCGAAGGTCAGATCGAGGTTCGGAATTGCCGAACGGCGGCTGTCAGTGACCTTGAGGAGCCGATCGCGGCTTGCGCCGCTCACGAGAGCAAGCCCCTGATTAAGCAATTGGCGCCAGCTCGGACCGCGCCTATAGGCCTCTTCCCATGCAGACCTGAGCTCGTCCGGTCTCTTTTGCCCAAGCACCGCAAGGAGCGCATCGGCCTGCTGCAAGTCCTTGTCCCGCTTTGCCGCCCCCTCAGGGCGACGCCGCGAGACGATCAGCTTGTGCACTGCATAGCGAGCCGGGGCAGGAACCTGAACATAGATTCCAGGGCCATGCAGAATCGCGGCGGATTCAGGATCATGAATAAGAAAGTCGAGGAAATGCAGCGGTTGAGCATCTGTTTGTAGCGCTGGCAGGGCCTGAGGCTGGCCGGTGTCACTCCCTTCGTTGGGTGTCAGAAAATCCACCCTGAGGCCTCCCTTGGCCACATAGCTGGTCACGCGCCTGCCGTCGACGACATGTGGAACGGCGCGGAACGTGCTGTTGACCTGTCTAAGAATGTCGAGTGCCGGAGGTGTGCTATCTCCAATCGCCACGGACATATTTTTGAACTGAGCGATATCGATGTCTCCCGTCTGTAACGCGCCGGCAGGAAGACGGACGCCTAGCATGGCCGCGTAGGTCTGATAGGCGATTGTGCCGACAAGAACCGCACGAAGCCGGAATACGCCGGCCTTGGCGAGCGCTGCGATGACATCCGCAGCTTCAGGAAGAGGGCGTGGCACGCCCAAGGCTCGCACAAGGGTAGAAGCGAGCGCGCGACGTTCGCGCTCGTCGTCGCGGATTTCCTTGTGATGCGCGATGCGCGCGAGCAGTTCAGGTGTCTCTGGACCGACATATCGCTGGGCCCGCGTCTCACCTGTCCTTGTTTGAAAGTACCAGTACTTCCGCCCCTTGACGGTCTTTGAAATGAAGGCGCCGTCCTCGGCAAAAGCATCCTTGAACGCGGCAGTGGCACAGCGCTCGAGTAGCTCGGCGTAGGTCGTCTGGGCCACAAGTCGGGGGAGGGCCATTTGCGATCTCCGGCTGGTTATCCTCATTTTGCAATATGAGTATAACCTGTAACCGCAGGGCCGGCCAAGTCTCTTATACGCATGGTGCATAATGAGTATAACTGGAAATTCGCGAGTTGCGATAAGCTGTTAGAGTTACTCGCAATCGCCAATTCCCTACCACCCGAGCATTCCGGTCTTGACTGTTTGGTTGAATGTTCTTATTTTGTTCCATCCAGCATGACCGCGCTTAGTGACCCTGCGCCGTGACGCTCACTGGGGAACTGGTGCGAGCATCTTCAGGCGTCAATGGAGACGACTGCCACGACACTGGCTCTCAGATCTTGCCGATGCCCGTGCAAGACGATCAGAAAATCTCGAAGCCGATCGCATGCAGCGGCAAACGACACATCAAAGGGCGCCGACATCAATCTGTCCGTTTCGCCAGCAACCGTCTGCTGCAATCAGCTCCTTCCAACCCGCTATTAACAGTTAAGCTGCTATTGACTGTAATCGACGAGGAACGTCATCGACAGCGCGATGTGGAGACGGTCATGGCCGAGACACAGATTGAGTGGACCGACGCCACCTGGAATCCTGTTGCAGGCTGCTCCATCGTCAGCGCCGGTTGCACGAATTGCTATGCCATGGAAATGGCAAGACGTCTTCAGGCGATGAACGTGCCGAAATACAAGGGGCTAACGCGTCGTAGCGGAAAGCGAACGATCTGGAACGGCGTTGTTCGCGAAGACGCTGCGGCGCTGGATATTCCACTGGGCTGGATGAAACCGAAAAAGATCTTCGTCAACTCGATGTCCGACCTGTTTCACGATCGGGTAACGGATTCTTTTATTCTGAAGGTCTGGTCTGTCATGCGCGCCACGCCGCGCCATCACTATCAGATCCTCACCAAGCGGCCGGAGCGAATGGGGGCGCTCGTTCGTTCCAAAATCGGGGAAGTCCTTCCGAACGTCTGGCTAGGCGCCAGCGTTGAGAACGCCGATGTCGTCGGCCGAATCGATCACCTGCGCGCTGTGCCGGCTGCGATCCGTTTCATCTCATTTGAACCATTGATAGGGTCGGTAGGAGCCCTCGATCTTCGCGATATCCATTGGGCCATCGTCGGTGGGGAGAGCGGAAGATCCGCGCGTCTCATTCGCGAGGAATGGATCGACGAAATCTTCGATCGCTGTGCGATGCACAATACTGTGTTTTTCTTCAAGCAGTGGGGGACATGGGGGAAAGACAACAAGCGTCGTTCCAAAAAAGCCAATGGGCGCGTATATCGCGATAAGGTTTGGGACGAAATGCCGACCGGTTCGCCGTCGTTCTGACAACGTGGCCGGAAGGCTGACGCATACGCATTCGAGGCGAATGCCAATACGACGATATGCCGTGTCCAGGCTACAGGTAATACACTGATTTTATATAGCTATTTTCAGGAAGGGGCTCCTTCCCCTGAAGGTGTGCGATCGCTGATCGTCACCTTGAAGGGCGACAAAGGGCTGTGGAACGGTTGAGGATATGGGACCGACTGCGGTATGAACCCAAGCCATAAACAGTGGAATCCCCGGCATAGGAGCGTTCGTTCCTGTGAGGGTTGGGTTGATACCCTAAGAAGCAAATATCAGTGTCTGATATCATCAGGAAATTTGCAGTCGCCCCCATGATGGAATGGACCGACCGGCACTGCCGGTTCTTCCATCGCATTCTCACGCGCCATGCGCTGCTTTACACCGAGATGATCACCACCGGCGCGGTGCTGCGCGGCGATCGCGCGCGGCTGCTCGGTTTCGATCCGGCTGAGCATCCGCTCGCCGTGCAGCTCGGCGGCTCGGACGCCCGCGCGCTCGCCGAGTCGGCGCGCATCTGCGCCGACATGGGCTACGACGAGATCAATCTGAATGTCGGCTGCCCGTCGGACCGGGTGCGGGAAGGGCGCTTCGGCGCCTGCCTGATGGCGGAGCCCGCATTGGTCGGCGAATGCGTCGCCGCCATGAAGGCCGCGGTGCGCATTCCGGTGACGGTGAAATGCCGCATCGGCATCGATGAGCAGGATCCCGAGGAGTCGCTCGATACGCTGACGCGGACGGTCGTCGCGGCCGGCGTCGACGCGCTGATCGTGCATGCCCGCAAGGCCTGGCTCGACGGGCTCTCGCCGCGCGAGAACCGCGATATCCCGCCGCTCGATTACGATCGCGTCTATCGCCTGAAATGTGCCTATCCGGCTCTCGACATTTCGCTCAATGGCGGCATCGCATCCGTGGAGCAGGCCGCAACGCATCTTGCGCACCTCGATGGCGTGATGATGGGCCGCGCCGCCTATCAGGACCCGTGGCGCTTGCTTGGCGTCGACCCGCTGATCTACGGCGTGCCTGCGCCCGTCGCGTCCGGCAAGGACGCGATCGAGGCATTTCTCCCTTACGTGGAGTGCGAGCTTGCGCGCGGCACGCGGCTGCATTCCATCACGCGCCATATCCTCGGCCTGTTTCACGGCGTGCCGGGCGCGCGCGCGTTCCGCCGCCATATCGCCACCGAAGCGGTCAAGCCCGGCGCCGGCATTGCGGTCCTGCGCGAGGCGGTTGGCCTCGTGATGGACGCGCGGACCGATTTGGCGCACATCGCAGCCTGATACCTTCGAGGCTTTCGATGTTCTCAGGCATCCCGCTCGGCGAACTGGCTTGGCTCGCGGCCGTCATCGTGGTGGGTGGCGTGGTTTCGGGATTCCTCGCCGGCCTGTTCGGTATCGGCGGCGGCGCGATCATCGTTCCGGTGCTCTACGAGGTCTTTCGCGTCATCGGCGTGCCCGACGAGATCCGCATGCAGCTTTGCATCGGCACCTCGCTCGCCATCATCATCCCGACCACGATACGGTCTTACGTGGCGCATCGCGCGCGCGGCGCCGTCATGCAGGACGTGCTGCGCATCTGGATGATTCCGATGGTGGTCGGGGTCGGCCTTGGATCAGTGCTCGCGAGTTTCGCGCCGCAATCAGTTTTCAAGGTCGCCTTCATCATCCTGGCGGCGATCATCGCGGCGCGCCTGCTGTTCGGCGGCGACCGGTGGCAGCTCGGCGACGAACTGCCGGGCAGGGCCGGCATGATCGCCTACGGCCTTGGCATCGGCCTTGCGGGTTCGCTGATGGGGGTGAGCGGCGGTTCGATGTCCACGATGGTGCTCACGCTCTACGGCAAGCCGATCCACGCGGCGGTCGGCACCGCGGCCGGTCTCGGCGTGCCGCTCACCATCGCCGGGACCATCGGCTACGTGCTGGCCGGCCTGCCGCATCAGGCGCTGACGCCGCCGCTCTCGCTCGGCTTCGTGTCGTTAATTGGTATGGCCCTGATGGCGCCGGTGTCGAGCTGGGTCGCGATCTTCGGCGTGCGGGCGGCTCATGCTCTGCCCAAGCGCCAGCTCGAGATCGCGTTCGGGATATTCCTGCTGCTGGTCTCGATCCGTTTCGTTATCAGCCTGATCCCCTGACGGCGTTCTAGTTCCCGCGCAGAACCAGCTTGTCGCCGCGCACTTCCGAGCTGCGCAACCGATTGAGGAAGCTCATGCCGAGCAGGCTGGTCTTGAGCTGGCCCGGTTGCGCGATCAGGGCCGGAACGCCGCGTTCGACGATGCCGCCGACTACGATCCGGTCGAGCGTGACCGGCGCGGTGCGCGCGTGGCCATTGGCGGTGTCGACCGACACCGAATAGTTCAGGAAGTCGAGCGGCAATCCGGCCGCCTTGGCGGCTTCCTGCGTCAGCACCACGGCGCTCGCGCCGGTGTCGTAGACGGTCGCGATGCGCGCGCCATTGATCTCGGCGAGGACCAGAAAATCGCCGCGCGCGCCGCGCGCAATCTCCACCGCGCCGCCGCTGCGCGTCACCGCGCGGCCCGGCATCAGCTCGGAGAGCACGCGGTCGCCGATATCGCGCAAGTCGTAGCGATACGTGTACCCGACCACCAGCAAGAGGCCGATCACGATCCAGAACATCGCGGCCTGAAACGCCGCCATGATGCGCTCGCGGAACAGCGCCAGCAGGGCGCTGCCGATGAACGCCAGCAGCGCGACCTTGTAGACCAGCGAACCGAAGTCGCCGGTTTCGATGCCGCCGATCGTGCCTTGATCATGGCGCAGCACCAGCGCCAGGAGGCCGATGCCGACGATCATCATCAGCACCCAGAGCATGCGGGTGCCCATCACATCACCTGGTCATCGGCGCGCGCGACGCTGCGCCGCGCCGGCAGCTCCGCCATGATGCGCAGCCGCTCGGGCTCGGGGAGGGACGCCCATTGGCCGATCTCGGTCAGCGTGCGGCCGCAGCCGAGGCAAAGCGTCGACCGCGGATCGATGGTGCAGACCTTGGTGCAGGGCGAACTGATCGGGGACATCGTGGGCTAGTGTTCCGATTCCGACGTTCGCATCATATGGCGGCACCCTCTCTTGCGAACGTCGGAATCAAAGGAGTGCCAGAAGACCTATGATTCTAGTGCGGTTTTTGAACTTGAAATTCCTAAGAGAGCTCGCTGCGAAATGATAGGAATTTCAAATTCACCGGACGAGATCGGCGCCCATTTCGCCTTGAATCATAAGGATATCCATAGTATGATATACATTGATTCTTGTATATCATGGAGACTCCGATGCAGGTTTCCAAATGGGGCAACAGTCTTGCTGTTCGGTTGCCGAAGGCGCTGGTCGAGAAACTCGGGCTCAAGGAAGGCGATGAGTTGAACGTGGTCGCCGCAACGGATGGCGCTATCGAGGTCGAAACGGAGAAAAATCGACGTCGCAGGGCGCTCGACCGAATGGCCGCGCGCAACTGGACCGCTCCCGCAGGCTATCGCTTCGACCGCGACGAGGCCAACGAACGGTGACCGCCTTCTTCGACACCAACATTCTGGTCTATGCCCAGCAGAGCGGCGCAAAGGCCGACCGCGCCCGCGCGTTGCTGGCGGACGGCGGCAAGCTCAGCGTGCAGGTGCTGAACGAGTTCACCGCCGTCTCGCTGCGCAAGCTCGGCAAGAGCTGGCGCGAGATCGCCGACGCGATTGACGACGCGCTGGTGCTGGTCGGGCCGCCGCTGGCGCTGACGCTCGAACTGCATGTTGCCGCCCGCGCGCTTGCCGAGACATACCGCCTGTCGTTCTACGATGCGCTGATCATCGCAGCCGCGATCGACGCCGGCTGCGATACGCTCTACAGCGAAGACATGCAGCACGGCCAGGCCATCGGCGCACTGCGCATCCAAAGCCCCTTCATCGAAAGCCCGCCGTGAACGCCCAGTCCCTCAACCGGTAGCGCCGTTCGGGCCTCGCTGCGGGACGGGCCGCGTCAAGATTTAGAGTTTGGATTCACTCCGTATCGGCTTGCGGCGGATGCTCGGCGCCGGCTGGTCCTGCGCCGTCTGAGCGTATGCGGCCGGCTGGGTCGGCGGGGCGGACCCTTCCATCTCGATCGGGCCGAGCGCCGACATCACCCGCTCCGGCTGGAATGCGACGACCACCTCGGTGCCGACGCGCAGCTTGGACTTGAACGTGAAGGTGCCGCCATGCAGGTCGACCAGGTTCTTGGCGATCGGCAGGCCGAGGCCGGTGCCCTGTTCGGCCGATTTGATCGCATTGGTGCCCTGCCCGAAGGAGGCGAGCACGATCGGGATCTCGTCGTCCGGAATGCCCGGGCCGTTGTCGAGCACGCTCATGTATTGCCCGCCCGCCGCGGTCCAGCCCACTTTGAGCCAGATCTCGCCGCCTTGCGGGGTGAATTTGATCGCATTGGACAGCAGGTTGAGGCAGATCTGGCGCAGCGCGCGTTCGTCGCCCCACAGCCGTGGCAGCTCCGGCTCGAACACCTCGTGGATCGTGATCCCGCGATTGTGCGCGCGCAATTGCAGCAGATGGTGACAGTCGCTGACGATCTGGGCGAGGTCGACCGCCTCTTCGTTCAATTCGTAGCGGCCGGCTTCGATGCGCGACAGATCGAGGATCTCGTTGATCAGGTTGAGCAGGTGCACACCCGAATTGTGGATGTCGCCGGCATATTCCTTGTAGGTCGGCACCGCATGCGGCCCGAACACTTCGCTCTTCATCACCTCGGAAAATCCAAGGATCGCGTTGAGCGGCGTGCGCAATTCGTGGCTCATCTGCGCCAGGAAGCGTGATTTGGCGATGCTCGCGCCCTCGGCGCGGCGCCGCGCCTCATCCGAGATCGCCTTGGCCTGCTCGAGCTCGCCGATCAGCGCGTCTTTCTCGGCGCGCGCCTCCAGTGTCGCGAGCGTCGTTGAATAAAGCCGCTGCGACAGCATCGTGAAATAGCCCTGCGCGGTCAGCGTCATTGCGGCGAGAATGCAATTCTGCACGCCGCCGCGCAGCGCGATGTCGAGCGCGACCGCCACCGTCACCGGCGCGGTCGCGGCGAACATCGCGATCGGCAGGCTTGATGCCAGCATGCTCGACACCGCCACCAGCAGCAGCATGACGAAGAGCATGAAGGTGCTGGCGGCTTCATCGGCGCGCACCACCGCGACCACATTCGACATCCATGCGATGCCGAAGAACAGATCGAGCACGACGAAGCGCATGCGCCAGCGCGCGAGGTTCATTCGGGTCAGCGCTTGATTGAGAAACTTGCGGCACTGGGCCGTGATGACGAAATGGATGCCGAAGACCGACAGCGTCCAGGCACCGGCCTGCGTGGTGCCGGTCCACAGGCCGGACAGGAAGCCCACGGTCGTGATCAGCATCAGAATCGCCACCGAGGCCGAGAGCCGGTTCTGCGCGAACTGACGCAGCAGCTCGTAGTCGAACGCGGGCGTTCCGCTGGTGGAGGTGAGCTTGTCGCGCGCCCAGCGCACACGCCTGGTCGCATCGCGCCGCCGCGCCGCGGCAGCCCTCTCGGCCGGCGAGGTAATGCCGAGCTCTTCGCTCGTCATTGCGGTCATAAGGGGGCGTCCGGTGTCCTAAAATCTGCCCCGCGTTTGTGGCTTATAAACCTTAAGGGCGACCTGAAAGACTTGGTTAACAGTCCGTTGCCGGTTACGTTCGAAGCTCTTTAAAGAGGAATCATGATGCGTCTCTACGACGGCGGCCGCGCGCCTAACCCACGGCGCGTGCGCATCTTTTTGGCCGAGAAGGGCATGCAGGTGCCGGTCGAGCACATCGACCTTGCCTCGCTGCAACACAAGAGTGCCGAGTTTACGGCCCTCAACCCGCTGCAGCGCGTCCCCGTCCTGGTGCTCGATGACGGAACGGTGATCACGGAGTCGATTGCGATCTGCCGCTATTTCGAAGGACTGCGCCCCGAGCCGCCGCTGTTCGGGCGCGGCGCCACCGAGGAGGCGCTGGTGGAGATGTGGAATCGGCGGGTCGAGCTCAATCTTTATCAGGCGGTGTCGGCGGTGTTTCGCCATCTGCATCCCGCCATGAAGGACATGGAAGCGCAGGTGCCCGAATGGGGCGAAGCCAACCGCCCGCGCGTATTCGAATTTCTCGGACTGCTCGATCGCGAGCTGAAGGAGCGCATGTTCGTCGCGGGCGATCACTATACGGTCGCCGACATCACGGCGCTGGTTGCGGTCGATTTCATGCGGCCCGCCAAGCTGACCATGCCGGAGGAGTTCGTCAATCTGCGCCGCTGGCATGGGCAGGTCGGCGAGCGCACGAGCGCGTCGGCGTGACATGCGCCTGACAATCGTTGGATCAGGCGACGCGTTCGGCTCGGGCGGACGCTTCAATACCTGTTTTCATGTCGCGACCCGCGATCGCGCGGTCCTGATCGACTGCGGGGCATCCTCGATGGTGGCGTTGCGCGCGCGCGCCATCGATCCCAACAGCATCGACGCGATCATCCTCACCCATCTGCATGGCGACCACTTCGGCGGCATCCCTTTCTTGCTGCTCGATGCCCAATATATGAGCCGGCGCGAACGCCCGCTCACCATCGCGGGCCCGCCCGGCACGCGCGCGCGCATCGCCGCAATCATGGAAGCTGCATTTCCCTCGTCGCCGAAGACAAACTGGCGCTTTCCCTGGAGCGTGACCGAAATCGCGGCCGGCGACCCGGTCGATATTCTCGGCCTCACCGTCACCAGCGCGAACGTGATCCATTATTCCGGAGCGCCCTCGACGGCCTTGCGGCTGACCGATGGGCAGACGACGCTCGCCTATTCGGGCGACACCGAATGGACCGACGCGCTGCTGACGATCGCCGCCGGGGCGGACCTTTTCATCGTGGAGTGCTTCGATTACGCGCGCAGCCTGTCCGGTCATTTGAACTGGACGACGGTGCGTCAACGGCTCGCCGATTTCGCGGCCCGCCGCGTGATGGTGACTCATATGAACCCGACCGTGCTGGCGCGGCTCGACGAGGTGAGGGCGGCCGGCCTCATGGTGGCGGAAGACGGGCTGGTGCTCGATCTGTAATCCTGGTGAACCGGGGATGAACGTTTCGCGCGGGTACCATTGGGTTTTCCGCCGTGAAACCGCTACAGTCCGCCGTCATGTTCGAGTCTAACTTTCCTTCGACGCGAGAACACATATGTTGCGCAGGTATTTTTCCGGTTTCGTCGCGCTCGCGGCGTTGCTGTTCGTGTTCGTGCAACCGGCCGCCGCGCAGCAGCGCATCGCGCTGGTGATCGGCAATGCGGCCTACCCGAAAGGGCCGCTGCAGACCTCGCTCGCCGATGGCGGATTGGTCGCCGAGGCGCTCACCAGCATCGGCTTCGAGATCATCGAGGGTGCCGACGTCAACGCCAACGATTTGCGCCGCTTGTTCGGCGAGTTTCTCGCCAAGGTGAATGCCGCGGGTCCCGACACGATCGCGTTCGTCTACTACAACGGCTATGCGCTGCAGTTCGAAGGCGACAACTACCTGATCCCGGTCGACGCGCAGCTCAATCGCGACAGCGAAATTCCGATCCAGGCGATCCGGCTGTTCGACCTGCTGCGGCCGCTGGCCGACGCGCCCGCCACCACCAAGATCGTGGTTCTCGACGCGGCGCGGCCGCTGCCGTTCCAGATCCAGGGCGGCCAGCTCGCGGCCGGACTCGGGGCGATCGAATCCTCGCCCGGGATGATCGTGGCGTTTTCCTCCGCGCCGGGCACGGTCGCGCAGGATGGGCCGGGACCGTACGGCGCTTACGCGACCGCCATTGCCGAGATGGTGCGCGAGCCCGGTCTCGACATCGACACGCTGTTCGCGCGCATCCGCCTGCGCACCAACGAGGCGACCAACGGCGCGCAGACGCCGTGGGAGGTCTCGCAGCTGCAGCAGGTTGCGATGCTGGTCCCCGGCGCTCCCGCGCCGCCGCCGCCGGGCGCGCCGCAAGGTCTGATCTCGGCGCCGCAGACCCAGGTCGGCGCGCCGGTGGTTCGCCGCCGCGCGCCACCGCGACCGATCCAGGATATCGGACCCGAGGAGGCTTACGCCTACGCGGTCGAGCAGGACGATCTGCAAACTTATTCGGAATATGTCCGTGTCTATCCACAGAGCCCCTATTCGCAGCGCGTCTGGGCGACGATCCGCGCCCGGCGCGAGGCGTTGCTGTGGCGGCGCGCGCTGCTGGATAACTCGCCGGAGGCCTACTGGACTTATATTCAGCGCTATCCGGACGGCATGTATGCGTTCGATGCGCAGCGCCGGTTGCGCCGTCTCCGGGCCGGTGACCGTCCGCCGCCCGGCTGGCGCATGCGCGAATACGACGACGTGCCGATGCCGCTCGCCGGCGAGCCGGCGCGGATGTACGACGTCTATCCGCCGGCGCCGCCGCCGCGCCGCTGGCTCGCGCCGCCGCCGGCCTTCATCGTCGGCTTGCCGGCGCCCGAGCGGCGTGATCGCGGCGGTCTCTGGCGCAACCAGCAACAGAGCTTCCCGGTCATCATTCAGCCGCCCGCTGGCGGACAGCGGCCTGGTGGTCCCGGCGGACGAGCACCCGGTCCCGGCGCGATCGGCGTTGCTCCCGGAACCAATCCGGGCGGCGTCGGCGCACCACCTCCAGGTGCCGGCGCACCAGGTGCCGGCGCGCCTCCTCCAGGCAGTCCGCCCGTGGGCGGCCCGCCGGCTGGATTCAAAGGTCCGCCCGGAGGGCAGCCGGGTCAGAAGGGGCCAGCCGTGGTCAATCAGCCTCCGGTTGGCGCGCCTCCGGGGCCGCCTCCCGGTGCGCCGCCGGCACCTCCGGGTGCGCCCAAAGGGCCCGCCGTGGTGAATCAGCCTCCGGTTGGCGCACCTCCGGGGCCGCCGCCGGCACCTCCGGGTCCGCCCAAAGGGCCCGCTGTAGTGAATCAGCCGCCAGCCGGTGTGCCTCCGGGCCCGCCACCATCACCGCCTGGTCCGCCCAAGGGACCCGCGGTCGTGAACCAGCCTCCGGCCGGTGCTCCGCCTGCCGGCGCGCCGCCTGCTGGTGGCCCGAAGGGACCGCCGCCGGGTGGATTCAAAGGTCCGCCGGGCCAGCCGAAGATCGTGAACCAGCCGCCACCAGGCGCATCACCAGGAGCGCCGCCACCCGGACCGCCCCCGGGTCCGCCGCCCGCCGTGAAGAGCGGCCCGCCGCCCGGACCTCCTCCGGGTGCCGCACCGGTCGTGAAGAGCGGTCCGCCACCGCAGATGCAGAAGGGACCGCCTCCGAACGTCCAAAGGGGGCCGCCCCCGGCGCAAATGCAGACGGTTGCGCCGCCGAAGGCACCGGTCGTGCAGGCTCCGCCGCCTCCACCGCCGCCCAGGGCTCCGCCGCCGCCACCACCGCCGCAGGTAAAAGCGCCGCCACCTCCACCGCCGCCTCCGCCGCAGGTGCAGAGGGGGCCGCCTCCGGGTCCGCCGCCCGGACCGCCGCCGGCTGCGAAAGGCCCGCCGCCGGGCCAGGGCAAGGGACTGCCGAAATGCGCCACCGTCGGCGGGAAGCAGCCTTGCGCGCCGTAAGTATTACGCACCGTGCTAGTCTCCCGGCCCAAAGCCGGGAGACTTGATAAGATGACATTCACCGCGATCCGCATGTCGGCCGTCGAGGGCGTGGCGACGATCACGCTCGCGCGGCCCGAAAAGCTCAATGCCTTCACGGGCGTGATGCATGCCGAGCTGCGTGATGCGCTCACCGCCGCCGAGGCGGACGAGACGGTGCGCTGCGTCGTCCTCACCGGCGAGGGACGCGCCTTTTCGGCTGGACAGGATTTGTCCGAGGAGCGCATCCGCGGCGCCGACGGCGCGATCGATTTCGGCGCGCGGCTGGAACGCGACTACAATCCGCTGGTCGAGCGCCTCTATTCGTTTCCCAAGGTGACGATCGCGGCGCTCAACGGGCCGACCGCGGGTGCCGCCGCGAACGTGGCGCTCGCCTGCGATATCCTGCTGGCGGCGCGCTCGGCCTACATGCAGCAGGCCTTCGCCAAAATCGCGCTGGTACCGGATGCGGGTGGAACCTGGTCGCTGGCGCGCATTATCGGCGCCAAACGCGCGCTCGCCCTGATGCTGACGGCCGATCAAATTTCCGCCGCGGAATTGCAGCAAATGGGTCTGGTCTACAAGGTATTCGAGGATGCGGGCTTCATGGGCGAGGTCATGACGATGGCGCGCCGCTTTGCGGCCGGGCCGGCGACGGCGTATCGATTGATCAAGCAAGCCGCGCGGGCGAGCGAGGGCAACGACCTGAAAACCCAGCTCGCGCTTGAGGCCGATCTGCAGCGCAAAGCCGGCGCCAGCGAGGACGCGGCCGAAGGCGTCGCCGCCTTTCGCGAAAAACGTGCGCCGCGCTACAAAGGGCGCTAGATGATCGTCAGAGCAAGAGAGGGAGCAAGCTCATGCGGTTGATCGTTGTGGCAATCATGATGGCATTGCTCACCGTGCCGAGCGCGGCGCAGAAGTTCAAATCGATGGGAGATGATCCCAAGCAAAAAGACAACGCGCCGCCGAAGAAGAAGGACGACGAAGGCTACAAGGCGGCCATCGAGCGCTTGCCCGACCAGAAATTCGATCCGTGGCGCAATATGCGCTGATCGACCGCGGCGCGCGGTTCTTATGCGCGCCGCGCTTCACATGGGTTCAACTGCAGACGTTATTTCTTGCCTGACGGGGAGAAGCCGGCTTTGCCTTGGCCGCCCGCCGTGGCGGCACCCTTCTGCGGCTTGTTGTGCTCCGCCTTCGGTTTCTTCTTTTCCTTGTTGCTCTTCATCTGACCCTTGGCCATGACATCCTCCAAAAGCGCAATCGGACTTGCGCGTTAAGAAACCGCCGCGCGACTCGCGCGCGGACGGCCGCTACTTTAGCACGGCGCGGCTACCGCTCCAGCCGCGCCAGCAGGCTGGACGTATCCCAGCGCTTGCCGCCCATCTTCTCGACTTCCGAATAGAACTGATCGACCAGCGCGCTGACCGGCAGGTGCGCGCCGGTGCGGCGCGCCTCGGCGAGGCAGATCGACAGGTCCTTGCGCATCCACTCGACCGCAAAGCCGAAGTCGAACTTGCCGGCATTCATGGTCTTGTAGCGGTTCTCCATCTGCCAGGACTGCGCCGCGCCCTTGGAGATCGTCTCGATCACCGCCTCGACGTCGAGCCCGGCCTTCTTGGCAAAGTGAATGCCTTCCGAGAGGCCCTGCACCAGGCCCGCGATGCAGATCTGGTTGACCATTTTGGTGAGCTGGCCGGAGCCCGCGGGTCCGAGCAGCTTGCACATACGCGCATAGGCGGCGATCACCGGCTCGGCGCGTCCATAAGGCGCCGCGTCGCCGCCGCACATCCCCGTGAGCACGCCGTTCTGCGCGCCGGCCTGTCCGCCCGAGACCGGCGCGTCGATGAAGTCGAAGCCGCCTTGCTTGGCCGCCTGATAAAGCTCGCGCGCGACTTCCGCCGAGGCCGTGGTGTGATCGACGAATACCGTGCCCTTGCCCATCTTGGGGAAGGCCGCCTTGGCGACCGCGCGCACGTCATTGTCGTTGCCGACGCACATCATCACGAAGTCCTGGGCCGCCGCCGCTTCCTCCGGCGTCTTGGCGGCGCGTCCGCCGAATTCCTTGGCCCATTGCTCGGTCTTGGCGAAGGTGCGGTTGTAGACCGTGACCTCGTGGCCGCCTTTGTTCTTCAGATGCCCGGCCATCGGGTAACCCATCACGCCCAAGCCCAGAAACGCGACCTTCGCCATAAAATCCTCCCTGCCGGAATTGCTGGTTCAGGTGGTGTTTGCGCGAAGCGGGTGCGGACAGTCAACCGCCTTGCGAACAATAAAACGAACAACAAAAACTGGCGTTGACCGCCGAACTGAGGGGCTTATCTAGGGGGCAGCCGCGCATGTCTTGCGCGGCGCGGGAGAGACGCGCCATGGCGGCCAGCAAAGAACAAGTCCTCGCGGGCCTTAAGGCGGTGAAAAGCCCGGAGGGTGTGGCGCTGACCGACACCGGCAAGCTCTCCGACGTGGTGGTGAGCGACGGCAAGGTGTTCTTCTCGATCACCGTCGATGCCGCCGTGGTGCAGAAATGGGAGCCGGTGCGCAAGGCCGCCGAAGCTGCCGTGCGCGCGGTTCCGGGCGTCACATCCGCCATGGTGGCGCTGACCGGCGAGCGTGCCGCCGGAGCAGCGCGCGCCGCGCCGCCGCCCGCGCAGGCTGGCGGTCACGGACCGGGCCATGCGCACGCGCCGCGCGGCGAGCGGCCGGTGCAGGGACCGCCCGGGGTTGCGGCCATCGTGGCAGTCGCCTCCGGCAAAGGCGGCGTCGGCAAGTCGACCACCGCGATCAATCTGGCGCTCGGCTTGCGCGACCTCGGCCTCAAGGTCGGCGTGCTCGACGCCGACATTTACGGCCCCTCGGTGCCCAAGCTGCTGGCGATCCGCGGGCGGCCCGAGACGCTCGGCGGCACGCGCTTGAAGCCGATGCAGGGCTATGGGCTGACCGTGATGTCGATCGGCTTCCTCGTCGCCGAAGACACCCCGATGATCTGGCGCGGCCCGATGGTGATGTCGGCGCTCACGCAGATGCTGCGCGAGGTCGAATGGGGCACGCTCGACATCATGATCGTCGACATGCCGCCCGGCACCGGCGACGCGCAGCTCAC
>JBBWZU010000345.1:0-11725 GCA_039649225.1 Hyphomicrobiales bacterium
CCGACAACTGCGTTGTCGGCATCCGGGCGAACGAGACGCGCATCCGCGATTTGACCGAGCGCTCGCTGATGCTGGTCACGGCATTGGCGCCTCAAATCGGCTATGATCGCGCGGCAAAGATAGCCAAGAGCGCACACGCGAACGGCACGACCTTGCGCGAGGAAGCGGTGGGCGGCGGTTACGTGACGGAGGCGCAGTTCGACCGGCTGGTTCGGCCGGAAAAAATGGTGCGGCCGGGCTAGTGCCGCCGATTTGAAGTTCCTGCATCACCCGCGCCAGGCTCAATTGCGCGGCTGTCTTACGGAGAAACGTATTACTTCGGTTGCAGAGCCGCGGAACGGCGAGCGGGAGCGGGCCTGCGGGGAAAGTATCGCGCCGAGGAACAATTTGTAATCCCAGCCGGTCGACAATCAATATACTACGTAACTTATATTAGAACTGCGTCTGGCCAATCAGCTAAGCTTACGAATAGAGACAATTTATTGGCCATAATTAACAGGCAGACAAGAAATATAGTGTTTTGAACCAACCGTGTCTTGCAAATCACAAGAAAATACCGTCAAATTGCTGAAGAGTGCGCTGACTCGCCGCCTGGGCGATGGCGATTGTAGATGCGTATGGTGCCAAACTCCGGCACATTTTTGCGCGTTCTATCACCGGTGTTAATAATGGGCGAAGTCATCAATCTGCGGAAAGCCCGCAAGCAAGCCAAGAAGCGGGAAGACGCTGAACGCGCCGCATCCAATCGCGCCGTTCACGGTCAAACCAAAGCAGAGAAGACTTTCGAGGCGCGGCGCGCGGAGCAGATACGCCGGCATCTCGACGCGCACAGGATCGATTCGGGAGACGCCTGATGAAATCTCCAGTAGTCAAACGCTCGATCGTCATCGCCGGGCACAAGACCAGTGTCAGCCTTGAAGATGCATTCTGGAGCGGCCTGAAAGATATCGCGACATCGCGCACCCTGACGCTTTCGGAGCTTGTCGCCACGATCGATCACGATCGTCGTCAGGGCAACCTGTCGTCGGCGATCCGGCTGTTCGTGCTGGATCACTATCGCGGACAATCGCTGGGAATGCGGCAGACCGAAACGCGCGAGCTCGGCAGCGGCCGCGGGACTACGTCAGCGCTGCAAGCCGAATAACGCATCAAGCGAGGACCGCGGTGGAGGCGGCGGGATTTGCGCGCCTTGCCCGGTCGTGGCCGGGCGCGGCGCGGACTTGGCGCCGGGCGCAGGCCCGATACTCAACGGCGGCGGCAGTGTCGGCGCGGCCGGTTCGACAATGCGCGGCGCCGTCGTACGCGGACGCTGGATGCGCGCCGGAGGCTCCGCCCGTTCTTCACCGATGATCGGCGCAGGTCCCGGCAATGCCGCCGGAACAGTGCTGGTGATGGCTCTCGCCTCCGCGTCGCGGCGTTCGGCTTCTTTCCGCTCCGCCTCGCGCCGCTCCACCTCACGACGCTCGAAATCGCGCCGCTCCGCCTCACGACGCTCCGCCTCGCGGCGCTCGAAATCGCGGCGCTCGGCTTCAATCGCGTCGATGTGCTTGGCCTGACGCTCGACCGAGCGCAGCATCAGCCAGGCGGACAGCGCCGCGACGTCGACGGTGCGCCTGGGCGCGGCGAGCGGACCCTTCAGCATCACCTGGATTTCCGGCCGCGTCGTGTTCGCGCCCTCGGTGACCGCGGGACCGAACAGCGTCATCCGGGCATCCAGCGTGTTGGCGGCGAGGTCGGCATTGGCCAGCAAATTGAGATTTGCGCCTTGCGCGTAGATCAACGCCGGACCGATGCGCGCCTGTCCGGCATTGACCGCGAACGCGGTATCGAGCCGCGGCACCACCAGAGCGCCGCCATCAAGCATCGTTGCGACGATGTCGCGGATGCGCGGGGTATCGATCGCCATACCTTTGTCCGCAGCGGCGACCACCGCGCCGAATGCCCGCGGATCGAGGCCGGCGATCTGCGCGTCCTCGAGCGCGATCGTGCCCGCCCCGGTGAGCGATCCCACCAGCGCGGCGGGGCTGAGCCCGTTGCCTTCCAGCTCCGCGGTGAGGCCGAGACGGCCGCTGACCGCGGGCCGCCCTTCGCCAAGCCATAGCGCCGTCGCGTCGGCGCCGGCGAGCGAGAACTTGATGCGGGTCGCGAGCCCTTCGGCGCTTCGGCGCAACACCAATTGACCACTCGCATTGCCGCCCGCAAGCGTGCCTTGAACATCCTCGAACGCGATCTCGCCGCCGTCGAAGCGCAGCGCGCCGCGCAGCTGCTGGCCGATCAGCGTCGGGGTCAATGATGCACGCTTGGCGCTGAACCGAATACGGCCGCTGAAGTCACCGAGCCCGTTCTCGATGAACGGCTCGCTCGGCCAGGGAACATCGGCGCGCATGGACTTCGGCATTCCGGCCGCCGCCGCGACCAGCGCACCCGCATCGAGGAAGTCGGAGTCGATCTGGCCTTCGATCGTCTTGGCCGGCGCGAGCGACAGCTTGAGCTTGCCGCGCACCGGAGAAGCGCCGACCGAGCCGCTGATGCCATCGAGCGCGAAATCATTCGGGCTCGCCTTGAGCTTGGCGCTCAGCGCGACGGGAAGCAGCGTGACGCTGGAACCCGGAACGGCACGGCGCAGCGCGCCGGCATCGGCGGATCGCAATGTCAGGTCCAGTGCGGCCGAGAGCCCGCTGGCGCTGAACAGCCGCGCCGTTCCGATCGCGCTGGCGCTCAAGCCTCCAGCCGTGATGCGCGCGTCGAGCGTCGCATCGCCTCCCGCGGCGCTGCGGATCGCGAGGTTGAGCGACCCCGCGCGCTTGTCGACATTGAGCACGCGATCAAGGCCAAGGAGACCGGTCAGCGCCGAGCCGTCGGTCGCCGCAACCTGACCGTCGAGACGAAACTCGGGGAGCGTCAGTGCCGCGATATCGCCGGCGGCCTCCGCATTGAACTTCATGCGCAACGCGCCGCCGGTGCCGTCAAGCGCGAGCTTGACCTTGCTGTCGCCGCGCAGGTTGATCGGCGAAACCGGCTCGATGGCCAATGTGGCGCGCGCCTTCAGCGGCATGATCTTCGGCGCCAGTTGGCGCACCGGTTCGGCCACCTGCGGCAGGAACTTCGCCAGCACCGTGACGGTGCCGTCGAGCCCGCGCGCGTCGACATCGAACGCCACGGTGCCGCGCGGCGCATCGAGCGCGCCTTCCATGCGGCCGTTCAGGCTGAACGCGGCATCCGCCAGGTCCGCGATGCGCACTCTGTCGAAGGTCACGCCCGCAGGATCGAGCTTGAACGTTCCGCTCACGCCTTTCACGTCGATCCCCGCCACGGTCGCGCGGGCAAGGTCCACCGCAACCGAGATCTCGCGCGGCCAGTCGATCGCGGCACCGTCGAGTGCCGCGCGGCCGAAGGCCATCACGCCATCGACGTCGAGTTCGGCGGCTTTCAATTCCGCATCGAGCCGCGGCGGCTTGGCGCCGCTCGCGCCCGCATAGGCGAAGCGTCCTTCGACGATCTTGCGGTCGAACTCGAATTTGAGCCGCTCGACCGCAAGCGCCTGCGCGCCGACCGTGAGATCTCCACCGACCCGGAGCAATCCGCCCGGGCCCGCCAGCGCATCAGAGCGCCCTTCGAGCCAGGCGACGAACATCCGGGGCTCGTTCGCCTCGACCTGTGCGGGCCCCTTGAAGGTAAGGCCGTCGGCGCCCTGCGCCACGCGCCCGCTGAGGCGGACCTGCGCAAAGCCCGGCGCGCGCATCTCCAGCGTCTCGATGTCCCACCCCTCGCCCTCGAGCTTGAGGTCGCCACGTACCGATTGCAGCGTGCCGCCGGCGAGCGTTACGGCGTCGACGCCGATGCCGAGCCGTACCGGAACAGTCGGCCGATAGGACGAGAGGACCGGTTCGAGGAACGCTTTCAGCGACGCAAGCGGCAGGCGCGGCGCGCCCTCCGGCAGGGCGAGCGCGCGGTCGAGATCGACCTGCCGCGCCGAGAGCAGGCTATCGATACGCGGAGTTTTGCCGAAACGGAACTCCGCCGTGCCGGTCAGCCTGATCGCGCTCGCCTCCGGGCCGTAGACATATTCGACCTGCTCGAACAGCGCGCGCGCCGGCTCGGCTTTCACCTTGGCGCTGGCGCGCCACGGCACCGCGACGGTCCCGCGTCCGCCAGCCGTTGCGGCGACAACCGGGCGCGACAGGTTCAGCGTGCCCTCGAAGCGCGGCGCGCTGCTGTCGAAGCGCAACACGCCGTCGGCCTCGATCGCCAGCGGCTGGTTGACGGGATCCAAGCCCAGCTTGAGCTTCATCGCCCCGTCGTCGAAGCGGCTGGACGAGACACGATAGCCGTAGCGTTCGCCCGCCGTGGTGAAGCCGCCCTCGCCTTTGACGGGGCCGAGCAGCGAGCGCAGATCGCCCTTGAACCAGAACCCTTCGAGCGCGGTGCGCGTGCCGCTCGCGCCATCCGAAAAGGCGATGCGGCCATCCTCGAGCGAGATCTTCTCGATCTGAAGCTGGTCGGGATCGACCCCCATGCGCGCCGCGGGCCAGTCGAGGCGGCCGTTCTGACCGAGCCCGAGCGCAACCTCCGGACCGACCACGCGCAGCTCGGAGGCGCGGAACTCGCCGCGCAGCAGCGCGCCCAATGTCAGCTCGGCGTAAAGCTCGCGCGCCTTGCCCTGCGGCTGCCCGGGAGCACCGAACTCGACGCGGCCAAGCGTCAGCGTCGGCGTCGGCAGCAGGCTGACATCGATCGGGCCGGCGATGCGCACCGGCGTGCCGGCCAGGCGCGTCGCTTCGCTTTCGAAGCGCGCGCGATATTCCGTCCAGTCGACAAAATGCGGCCCAACCAGCGCCGCTACCAGCGCCAGGATAATCGCCACACTCATTCCAAGCAGGGTGGCCTGCACTGCGTGCTCCGAGCCCCTCTCTATGTCCGGGACCGTATACCCGGCGCCCCGGCTGATCCCAGCCCAGCCCGCGCACAATCCGGCGGTATGGTTTCTTCCGGCCGGAGGGATGCGTCGCTGTTAAGAAACTAACGCGGCAAATATATGTCGGATTCGCGCTAAGTCGATCAAAATGCGACGATTTTCCCAGGGTTCATGAGATCGTTCGGATCCAGCGCATGCTTGATTGAGCGCATCACGCCAAGCGCTTCGCCATGCTCGGCTTTCAGATATTTCATCTTGCCCTGACCGACGCCGTGCTCGCCGGTGCAGGTTCCCTCCATGGCGAGCGCACGCTCGACCAGACGAGCGTTGAAATCCCGTGCGGCGGCGACTTCTTCGGGATTGTCCATGTCGATCAGCGGCGAGCAGTGGAAATTTCCGTCCCCGACATGCCCGGCGATCGGCGCGATCATTCCGCACGCCGCGATGTCGCGCTGCGTCTCGACGACGCATTCGGCCAGGCGCGACAGCGGCACGCAGACATCGGTGGCGAACGGCCGCGTACCGGGCCGCAGCGCAACCGCCGCCCAATAGGCATCATGCCGCGCCTGCCAGAGCTTGCTGCGCTCCTCGGTATTGGTCGTCCAGGCGAACGGCCCGCCGCCCAGATCGGTCGCAATCTCACCAAAGCGCTCCGACTGCTCGGCAACACCCGCGGTGGTTCCGTGGAATTCGAGGAACAGCATCGGCGTCTCAGGCAAAGTCAGCTTGGAATAGGCGTTGCTGGCTCTGACCTGCACCTCGTCGAGCAGCTCGATGCGCGCGACCGGAATGCCCGACTGGATCGTCGCAATCGCGGCGTTGCAGGCGGCCTCCACGGACGGGAACGGGCAGATACCGCCTGAAATCGCTTCCGGAATGCCGTGCAGCCTGACCGTCACCTCGGTGATGACGCCAAGGGTGCCCTCCGAGCCGACGAACAGGCGCGTCAGGTCATAGCCGGCCGAGGATTTCTTGGCGCGGCGCGAGGTCGAGATGATCTCGCCGGTCGCGAGCACAACCTTGAGCGACAGCACGTTGTCCTTCATCGTGCCGTAGCGCACCGCATTGGTGCCGGAGGCCCGCGTCGCCGACATGCCGCCGATCGAGGCATCGGCGCCCGGATCGATCGGGAAGAACAGGCCCTGATCGCGCAGATACTCGTTCAATTGCTTGCGCGTGACACCCGGTTCGACAACGCAATCAAGGTCTTCGGCGTGGACCGCAAGAATGCGGTTCATGTCGCGGAAGTCGATCGTGACGCCGCCGAACGGCGCGTTGATATGACCTTCGAGCGACGTGCCGGTGCCGAACGGCACGACCGGCATCTTGTGCTGCACGCAGATGCGCACCGCGTCCTGCACGTCGTCGGTCGACTGCGGAAACACCACCGCGTCCGGCGGCTGGTTCGCGATCCAGGTCAGGATATTGCCGTGCTGCTCGCGCACCGCTTGCGAGGTCACCAGCCGGTTGCCGAACCTTGCCGCCAGCGCGCCGATCGCCGCCTCGACCGCCTTCGGATTGCGCCGTGTTTCCGCAACCGCCTCTACCGCCGCCAATGCCATTGTCTTCCACCTCGATTGAGCCGAACGCTAGCAGAACGCGGCCCGACAGCGCAAAACCCGTTCAACGAAAGATGATCCGGCTTTTGTAAAATGCCGCTTTTCTCATACGATTCCGCACGTTACGATTCAACATTCGCCAGATTGATCCGCCGGGATTGCCGATGCTCGACCGCACCGACCTCGAACCACTTTTCTTTGCCCCGTTCGTCTCTTCGGTGATGCGGGTCGAGCCGGCCTGGATCGACTACAACGGCCATCTCAACATGGCCTACTACAACGTGTTGTTCGACCGCTGCGTGGACGAAGCCTACGAATTGCTCGGCATCGGCCTGCATTACCTCAACGTCCATAGCCACTCGACCCTCACGGCGGAAGCCCATGTGCGCTATCTGCGCGAGGTGCATGAAGGCGATCCGGTGCGCGTGACGTTCCAGTTGCTCGACTACGACACCAAGCGCATCCACTACTTCCAACAGCTCTTCCATGCGGCCGATGGCTGGGTCTCCGCCACATCGGAGAACATGACCCTGCATGTCGACATGACGACCAAGAAGGTCGCGCCGTTTCCCGAGAAGGTTTCGCGTACGCTCTCGCGCATGAAGGCCGTGCACGCCCGCCTGCCCCGCCCCGAGGCCGCGGGCCGCCGCATCGCGATGCCCGAGAAGGCTTAGGAACGCCTGTTCGCCTCAATCCGGCTTCTCCCCTCGCCAAAGCGGGGTGGCGATGCCATTTTCAGGGCACAGAGATTCGCTTTCAAGGCACAGAGATTCGCTGAAAGACCATTGTGGCAGACCTCGCGCGTCAACCGCCGACCGGAACTCCTGCGCCTGCCCCCGGCGGGATCGCGGCGCGCGCGCGCGCGAACGTATCGGCGCCCTACCTTGCCGGGCTGAACCCGGAGCAACGCGCCGCGGTCGAGACGCTGGACGGCCCGGTCCTGGTGCTGGCCGGCGCCGGAACCGGCAAGACCCGTGTCTTGACCACGCGCATCGCCCACATCCTCTCGCTCGGCAAGGCGCGGCCTTCCGAAATCCTCTCGGTCACCTTCACCAACAAGGCCGCGCGCGAGATGAAAACCCGCGTCGGCGCCATGGTGGGACAGATTGTCGAGGGGATGCCGTGGCTTGGCACGTTCCATTCGATCGGCGTGAAAATCCTGCGCCGCCATGCCGAGCTGGTCGGCCTCAAGCCCGACTTCACCATTCTCGACGTCGACGATCAGGTCCGGCTTTTGAAACAGCTCCTGGCCGCCGAAAATATCGACGAAAAACGCTGGCCGGGACGCGTGCTGGCGCAAGTCATCGACGGCTGGAAGAACCGGGGCCTGACGCCCGACAAGGTGCCGCCGGGCGAAGGCGCGACGTTCGCGAACGGGCGCGGCATCGACCTCTACAAGGCCTATCAGGCCCGCATGAAGACGCTCAACGCGGCGGACTTCGGCGACCTGTTGATCGAGATGCTGCGGCTGTTCCGCGAGCATCCGGAGGTGCTGCGGCAATATCAGGACCGGTTCAAATACGTCCTGGTCGATGAGTACCAGGACACCAACGTCGCGCAATATCTCTGGCTGCGCCTGATCGGTCAGGGCTCGAAGAACATCTGTTGCGTCGGCGACGACGACCAGTCGATCTATGGCTGGCGCGGCGCCGAGGTCGACAACATCCTGCGCTTCGAGAAGGACTTCCCGGGCGCAACCGTGATCCGGCTGGAACGCAATTATCGCTCGACCGGCCATATCCTGGGCGCCGCCTCGCACCTCATCGCGCACAATGAAGGCCGCCTCGGCAAGACGCTGCGCACCGAGGACGAGCCGGGCGAGAAGGTCGGCGTCACCGGCGCATGGGACTCCGAGGAAGAAGCCCGCGCGATCGGCGAGGAGATCGAGCAGCTCCAGCGCGAGGGCCACTCGCTCGACGAGATGGCGATCTTGGTGCGCGCCTCGTTCCAGATGCGCGAATTCGAGGACCGCTTCGTCACGCTCGGCCTGCCCTATCGGGTCATCGGCGGCCCGCGTTTCTATGAGCGCGCCGAGATCCGCGATGCGCTCGCCTATCTGCGCCTGGTCAATCAGCCGGCCGACGACCTTGCCTTCGAGCGCATCATCAACACGCCGCGGCGCGGGCTCGGTGACGCGACGCTGCAATCGCTGCAGCAGCATGCGCGGCGGCGCAACATCCCGCTGCTCGAGGCGGCGCGGCTTTTGACCGAGACCGAGGAGATGAAGCCGAAGCCGCGCGCAGCGCTACGCGACATCGTCACGATGTTCGACCGCTGGCGCGTGCAAAAGGACTCGCTGCCGCATACCGAGCTGGCCGAGATCGTGCTGGATGAATCCGGCTACACCGAGATGTGGCAGAAGGATCGCTCGGCCGACGCCGCGGGGCGCCTGGAAAATCTGAAGGAACTCGTCCGCTCGATGGATGAGTTCGAGAACCTCGGCGGCTTCCTCGAGCATATTTCGCTGGTGATGGACACCGACAAGGGCGAGAGCGCCGAAGCGGTCTCGATCATGACGCTGCACGCCGCCAAGGGGCTGGAGTTCGACACCGTGTTCCTGCCCGGCTGGGAGGAAGGCGTGCTGCCGCATCAGCGCTCGCTCGACGATCAGGGCCGGGCGGGCCTCGAGGAGGAGCGCCGCCTCGCGCATGTCGGCCTCACCCGCGCGCGCCGCCGCGCCAAAATTTATTTCGTGTCGAACCGGCGGATTCACGGCAGCTGGTCATCGGCCATTCCGTCGCGCTTCCTCGACGAATTGCCCGAGGCCAATGTCGAGGTGACCGAGGCCAAAGGCGGCTTCGGCAATTTCGGCCAGCAATTCGGCTCGCGCTTCGACACGATGCAGAGCTTCGGCTCCAACTACACGACGCCCGGCTGGCAGCGCGCGCAGGCCCGCAAGGCGCGCGGCGGCTTCGATGACACCTCCGACATCGAGGTCGAGCCGGACCTCGATCACGGCGAGGACGCCGATGCGCCCTTCGCGCCCGAGCGGCGACAGACCCGCGACCCGGTCAAACGCCGCGCCCCGCTCACCATCGAGGGCGAGCTTGTGGCCAAATCGACCGGAACGGTCTCGGCCTTCGGCCCCGGCGATCGTGTCTTTCATCAAAAGTTCGGCAACGGCAATGTGACGCATGTCGACGGCAACAAGCTGACCATCGCGTTCGACAAAGCCGGCGAAAAGCGCGTGGTAGACAGCTTTGTCGAGCGGCTTTGAGCCCCGATTTTCAGCGGTTTTTTCCGAAAATCACAAAATTGACGCGAATCCCGTCGTTGATGCTGCCGTAACATTGCGGTTGCGATAAACGCCGCAAAAGCGCAGTGTGCGCCCCTCTACGCCGTCTAATCTAGGAGATGCGGTAATGGCTAGCGGAACTGTCAAGTGGTTCAATCCGACCAAAGGCTACGGCTTCATTCAGCCGTCGGACGGCGGTAAGGACGTTTTCGTGCATGTGTCGGCTGTCGAGCGTGCCGGCTTGAGCTCGCTGAACGAAGGTCAGAAGGTCGAGTACGAACTCGTGAGCAATCGCGGCAAGACCTCGGCGGAAAACCTGAAGGTGATGTGATCGACTGCGGCCGGCGCTCGGGCGACGCGCCGTTTGTTGACTCCCCTCCTCGCAAGACATTGGTCCGCGTCCGCGCGGACCACACCAATCCCAACTAGACCGTGCTCACGCTGTGACGTTCGCCGCGCTTTTGAGCACGCGGCCTTGTGCGCACATCTGTGACGCCCGCTCCCGACAAAACCATCGTTATTTACGTCGACGCCGATGCCTGCCCGGTAAAGCAGGAGGTGTATCGCGTCGCCGAACGGCATGGCCTCAAGGTCTATGTGGTCAGCAACAGCCCGATCGCTGTTCCCCGTGACTTGTTAATTGAACGCGTCGTCGTTCCGGCCGGCATGGATGTCGCCGACGACTGGATCGCCGAGCGCGCCGCCAAGGGCGCCATCGTGGTCACGCAGGACATTCCGCTTGCCGCGCGTGCCGTGAAGGCCGGCGCCGTGGCGATTGCGCCGAACGGCAAGCCGTTCTCGGAAAGCTCCATCGGCATGACGCTGGCAACCCGCAACCTGATGGACAGCTTGCGCTCGGCCGGCGAGATCACCGGCGGGCCCAAGCCGTTTGCAGCAAAGGATCGCTCGGCGTTTCTTGGCAGCCTCGACCGCGAGATCGTGCGATTGAAGCGCGAGGGGTTCGGGGCCGGTTCCTGAGCGTATAGGTTCGCGCAACGCCGAAGCCGCGATTGAGGTTTGCCATGCCGCACTACGTGGCCATTGTGGAAGAGGACGGCGCCGACAAGGCGGTCGGGATTTGGTTTCCCGACCTGCCGGGATGCTTTTCGGGCGGCGACGATCTTGACGAAGTGTTGCGTAATGCGCCTGAGGCAATCGGACTCTACGCTGAATCCCTTGCCGAAGAAGGGCGCTCGCTGCCTTCCCCGCGCTCGCTGAGCGAGCTCAGACACGACCCAGCAGTTGTGGACGACATCCGGAACTATATGGTCGCATTGGTTGCTGCGCCCATTCACGCGGATGCAGCCGAATAGCCGGCGATGCCGCGTCGACCCTCTGCGTTTTGCCCGGTTCAATCAAGGAACCACCCCTCCTTCCCGCACGTTTCCTATCGAGAGAAACGCCATGGAGGAATGACGATGGCGCGCAAGACAGCTGCCAACATCGATCAGCAGGCCGACGAGGAGTTCATCGAACAGGCCAATCCCGAGCATGTCGGCGGAAGGCCGCGCAGCGACATCACCGGAAAGCATGACGAGGGCTCGGACGCCAACGAAACGATCGACGGCCTGGATGAGGAAGCCGAGGATCTGCGCCGCAATACCGAGGACGTCCCGACCGGCACCAAGGATCCTTTCGACAAATTGCCTGTGTTCGATCGCGCGGAGGCCGAGCGGAAAGTTTAGCCGTGATCGCTACTCTCGCCACAGTGCGCCGCAGACGCGCATCAACGCGTTACGCCACCTGTCGTCCGGTCATCGCCGCATCGACGTTGGCCGGCTGGCCCGGCTCGAACTGCGCCGCATTGATCGCCTCGATCGAGCGCTCGATCGCGCTCCAAAGCTGCGCGATCTCGGCACCCGCCGGCGTCGACGGTCCGATCTCGGCGGCGCTGGCGCCGGCCGCAAGCGTCGACTGGTAACCCGCGCGCTGGCTGATCTGACCGGCCCAGACCGGGATCTGCCGCTCGTCGAAATAATTGCGCGACTGCGTCACCAGCGCGGTTTCCTTCACCTC
>JBBWZU010000436.1:0-6369 GCA_039649225.1 Hyphomicrobiales bacterium
GTGCCGGGGCTGACCGCCGCGACCGCGCCGCGGAAGGTGCGGCCCGGGAAGGTATCGACCGAAATCGACGCCGGCTGCCCGATGCGCAGATGCGTGATGTCGGTTTCTTTCGGATTGGCATCGATCCAGGGCTTGGTGTCGTCGATCAGGCTGAACACTGGCGTGCCGGCCGTGACATAGCGGCCCATCTGGATGCTCGAGACCTGGGTGGCCATGCCGGCGATCGGCGCACGCAACACCGTATGATCGAGGTCCCGTTTGGCTTGATCGAGCGCGGCCGCGGCCTGCGCGTAAGGCGGATATTTCCCGATCGGCAGATTGGCATCGCCGAGCAACTGATTGCGGAAGCTCTGCTCCTGCTGTTCCAGCATCTCAAGCTGGGTCTTCGCCGCGACGACCGCGGTCTGCGAATTATCGACGTCGACCTGCGATCCGGCGCGGTTGGTCAGCAACGTGTTTTTGCGATCAAAGTCGCGCTGCTTCAGGTCGATGGTTTCGCGCGCGAGCGTGATGCGGCGCGTGGTCGAGGCGAGATTGGCTTTGAGGTTGTCGAAATCGATCTTCACGCCGTCGAGCCGCGCCTGCGTCATCGCGACCGTGATGCGGAACGGCTCGGGATCGATCTCGATCAGCGCGTCGCCGGCATTGACGCGCTGGCCTTCCGCCACCGTGACCTTGGCGATCTTGCCGGAAATGTCCGGCGTGATGAGCACCTTCTGGGCGCCGATATAGGCATTGTCGGTCGAGATGTAGCGGCCGGACATGAGATAGAAATACAGCCCGCCAGCGAGCGCGATCAGCGGGATCACAAGCAGCAGGATCAACCGCAATCGCTTGCGCGAGGAGCGCGGCGGTGCGACGGCGGGGGACGCTGCGGCCTCTTCGGCGGTCTTGCGCAGTTCGACGACTTTTTCGGACATATCGTTCTCTCAGGCCGCCGCCGCGGCTTTCGCGAGCTTGTCGTGTTTCCGGGAGGTCACAGCACGCAGATTGTCGCGCACGCCGGACAGGTTGGCAGTCATCTGCTCGATCTTCGCGGCGTCGAGACCTTCGAGCACGCTCGCCATCATGTTCTCGCCGAGATCGGCCAGCCGGTTCATCAGCGGGCGCGCCTGCGCCGTCAGGTAGAGCCGCTTGGCGCGCCGGTCGGACGGGTCGGCGCGGCGCTCGATCAGGCCGTTCGTGCACAGGCGGTCCACCAAACGGGTGAGCGTGATCGGCTGCAGATCGAGCAGCTCCGCGAGCTCGGATTGCTTCAACCCCTCGGCGTATTCGAGGCGCGCCAAAACAGCCCATTGCGCCCGGGTCATGCCGAACTGACGCGCCTGCTGGTCCGCATAGGTCCGCAGCAGGCGGCCGACGTCATTGATCAGAAAGGCAAATTCACGCTGTGGACTGCGCGGGCGCATGGGCTTTCCAAAGTGATTGGTGCTCGCTCAAAATAAGCCTGCTTATAATCTCGTCAATTCGCGCAAATGCATATCTGGCACGACAGCCGCCGCGCGTTGGTGAATCAGACCTTACCGAGCGCGCGCAGCACCACCGTCGGGGTGATCGGCATTTCGGTGATCAGCTTGGCCCCCAGCGGCGCCAGCGCGTCGTTCACGGCGTTCATCACGGCGGCCGGGGCACCGGCGGTTCCGGCTTCACCGGCGCCCTTGGCGCCGAGTTCCGAGTCGGCCGTCGGCGTCACCACATGGCCCACTTCAATATCGGGCATCTCGGCCGCCATCGGCACCAGATAGTCCGCCATGTTGCCGTTGAGCATCTGCCCGCGCTCGTCATAAAGGCAGTGCTCGAACAGCACGGCGCCGAGCCCCTGCACCACGCCGCCGCGCACCTGCTCGTCGACGAGTTGCGGGTTGATCACCGTGCCGCAGTCCTCGACGCACCAGTGCTTCAACAGCTTGATGAAGCCGGTGTCGGTATCGACCTCAAGCCAGCTTGCCTGCGCGCCATTGGTGAACGCGAAGGCGTATTCGCGCGGAACGTAGTGCCGCGTGGCGATCAACTCGGCCTGGAACCCGGGCGGCAGCGTGTCGGGACGAAAATAGGCAATCCGCGCGACCTCATCGAGGCCGATGCGTTCGCGCCCGGTGTCTATGTCGACCACGATGCCGTTGCGAATATCGAGCGTCTCCGGTGCCGCCTGCAGGATCGAGCCCGCGACGGCCACGACGTTCTGCCGCAACGCCTTGCCGGCCTGCCAGGCGGCCTCACCGCCGATGCCGGCCGCGCGCGATGCCCAGGTGCCGCCACCGTACGGCGTGTTGTCGGTGTCACCCATGACGACGCGCACGCGTTCGATCGGAATGCCGAACGACGATGCGGCGACCTGCGCGATCACGGCTTCGCTGCCCTGGCCCTGCTCGGTAATGCCGCTGTGAACCGAGAGATTGCCTTGCGCGTCGAGCTTGCATGTCGCGCCGTCCTGCGCGGAAATCTTCGCGCCGCCGACGCCATAAAACGCCGCGGACGGATTGGTCACCTCGATGAACGACGCAAAGCCGATGCCGCGATAGATGCCCTGCCGGCGCAACCGCGCTTGTTCCGCGCGCAAGCCCGCATAGTTCATCAGCGCGTCGATATGCGCGAGCGTCTCGTGGTGCGAGAGTTTTTCGAATTTGATGCCGGACGCACCGGTCGCCGGATAGGCGTCATCGGGGATGAGATTGCGGCGGCGGATTTCCAGCGGATCCATGCCGATGCGCATGGCCGCGAGATCGACAAGGCCTTCGGTCACGGCGGTCGCGATCGGATGGCCGACCGCGCGGTACTGACACATGACGTTCTTGTTCTGGAACACGACGCGCGCACGGGCGCGATAGTTCTGGCAGGTGTAGGGCCCGCCACACAAGTTCACGACCTGGTTGGCTTCGATCCCGCTGGTGCGCGGATAGACCGAATACGGCCCAATGCCGGTGAGGTCGTCGATCTCCCACGCGGTGATCGTGCCGTCTTTTTTGACACCAATCTTGCCGGTGACGCGATGGTCGCGCGCGTGAATGTCGGTGACGAAACTTTCCAGCCGGTCGGCGACGAATTTCACCGGGCGCCGCAGCAGCTTCGAGAGCGCCACCGTCGCCATCTCGTCCGCATAAGTGTGCACCTTGATGCCGAACGAGCCGCCGACATCCTTGGTGATGACGCGCACTTGCTGCTCTTGCAGATCGAGATGCTTGGCGAACAGGTTCTGCATCATGTGCGGCGCCTGAGTGCCCTGATAGACGGTCAGGCGCTGCTCGCCGGGATTCCAGTCGGCGACGATCGCGCGCGGCTCATTAGTGACGCCGGTGTGGCGGCCGATCTGGAACGTCGCCTCGATCACCTCATCGGCTTCCGCAAAGCCCTTGTCCGGCTCGCCCGCCTCATGCCTGCGCTCGAAACAAAGATTGTCGCCCAGGTCGGAATGAATCACCGGCGTAGCGGCATCGAGCGCGGTCTCGGCATTGGTGACGGCGGGCAGCACGCCATAAGAGACGTCGATCAGCTCGCAGCCGTCTTCGGCCTGCGCCCGCGTCTTCGCCACCACGGCGCACACCGCCTCACCCTGCCAGCAGGCGCGCTCGACCGCGATGGCGGATTGCGGCGCGGATTTGAGACCCTTGAGATGCGTCAGCACGCCGACCCATGGCGTGATGACCTCCGCGAGCTCAGCGCCAGTCACCACGGCGACGACCCCCGGCGCCTGCTTCGCCGCCGCCGTGTCGATCGTCGCGATGCGCGCATGCGCGTGCGGCGAGCGCACGAAGGCGACATGCACCATGCGCGGCAGCGTGACGTCGCTGACATAGTGACCGCGGCCCTCGGTCAGTCGCGCGAGGTTCGGGCGCGGCACCGAGCGGCCGATATAGGAATTCGGCCGATCGAGCGCGGTGAGGAGAGACGGGTTGTCGTCGACGATCTTCATGAAGCGAGGCCCCTCACCCCAGCCCCCTCCCCCGCCAGGGCGTTAACGCCCGTCTTCGACGGGCTATGGGGGAGAGGGAGCACGTCGGCGCCTGCCGGCCGCTCATTCGTGTCTCACAGAAACCGGCTCGGCCACATCATGGTGCGCCACATGTGCGCCGACCGCGAGTCGTCGAGGCCGAGGCCCTCCTCCGGCTGTCGGAAGTTGCGGCCGATGATGTCGACGAAGTCGTCGAGATTGACCTTGGCGTTCGGATCAAACGAATAGACGTCGTTCACGCAAATGAGCCGCGACGTCATGTACCATTTGTGATTCCGCGCGCGCTCATATTCGGCGACGATATAAGGCTCCGGCTTGTAGTCGTCGCCGAATAGCTTCACGTAGGCCTCCGGATACGGATATCCGGCCGCCTCGTCGGGGAAGAAGCGCAGCGCCTGATGCATCTTGATCGCCCAGGCGACCTCCTCGTCCACATAGGGCTCGATCATCTGCGCGCCCCAATAGCCATGATCGCAGCGGATGAAGCTCACCACCGCGATATCGTGCAGCAGGCACGCCAGGATGACCTTCTCGTTGTGACCGGCCTTCAGCGCATGGTTCGCGCTCTGCAGGAGATGCGACGTCGAGGCAAAGCGGTTGCGGAAGTAATCGACCAGCGTCGGCTTTGCGGGCATCGGCGGCAGGCGCGGGTCCGGCCCCATCAGGAAATGCTTGCCGGGGTTCTTCGCCAGGATCGCCGGCCCCATATCCATCTGCTGCTTGCCGTCGTTGAGATAGTGCAGCGTGGACTTGGTCACGATGCGCTCGAGCTCATGCATCATGTGCTCTTCGAGCTCGTCGGCCTGTTCGGAGACGCTCGTCGGCCTTGCGTGTTCGTTCATGGCGTTTTCCCTTTTTGGCGCGCCTGCGCGACGGATTCGATTGCGTCCACAATAGCCTGATAGCCAGTGCAGCGGCAGTAGTTGCCGGAAATATGTTCACGGATCGTATCGCGGCTGGGCATGCCGCCGTGGGCAAGCAGTTCCTGCGCGGTCAGCAACATGGCAGGCGTGCAGAACCCGCATTGCAGCGCATTGCGGCGACGGAATGCGTCCTGCAGGTCCGCGATCGTTCCTCCGTCCGATACACCCTCGATGGTCTCAACCCGCGCGCCCTCGCATTGCACCGCGAGCGTCAGGCAGCCGCGCACGATCACGTCGTCGACGCGCACCGTGCACGCGCCGCAGACGCCATGCTCGCAGCCGACATGACTGCCGGTGAGGCCGAGCGTCTCGCGCAGGAAATCGACCAGCGTCATGCGCGGCTCGACGCTTTCGGCGACCGTCTCGCCGTTCACCGTCATGCGCACGTCGACGACGCTCATGCGCGCGGCTCCATGAGCTGGGCGGCGACACGGCGCAACAGCACGCCGGCAAGATGCTTTTTCACCGCACCGGTCGCCTGGATGTCGTCGGGCGGATCGAGATCAAGCGCCGCAACGGCATCATCGATGGAGCCGGCCGCAAGTGCATCCTCGGCCTTGCGCGCGCGGATGGGCGTTTCGCCGACACCAAAATAGACCAGCCGTACGTCGGACAATCCCTTGTTCGCTTTCGCAACGGCCGCCAGTCCGACCATCGCGTAGTCCCCGTGGCGGCGCGCGAGTTCGGCAAAGCCGATGCGCGTGTCGGCGCTCGCGGCCGGAAAGCGAACCGCACTCAGAACGTCATGCGGCCCCAGTGAGGTCTCGAACAGGCCTTTGAAGAAGTCTTCCGCCTTCACGCTTCGTGTGCCGTGCGGGCCCGTAATGTCGACCGCGCCGTCCAGCGCCACGAGGCATGCCGGCAGTTCGGCGGCCGGATCCGCATAGGCGAGCGAGCCGCCGATGGTGCCGCGATTTCGGATCGCCGGGTGCGCGATCTGCGGCATGGCGCGCGCGATCAGCGGCGCATGCCTGGCGATCTCGGCTGAGCGCTCCAGCGTGACGTGGCGCGTCAGCGCGCCGATCTCGACCATGCGGTCTCTGACGTTGATACGATCGAGACCGGCGACGCCATTGATATCGACCAGAAGGGACGGACTGGAGAGCCGCATGTTGAGCGTGGCGATCAGGCTCTGGCCGCCCGCCAGCAGCTTGGCTTCGCCCTGATGCTCACCGAGCAGCACGATCGCATGATCGAGCGAGCGCGCCTTGGCGTAGGCGAATGCTGCCGGTTTCAACCCGTCCTCCCGCCCTGCGGATCAGCCGCCCGCTTGTCTGGAATGCCTGCAAATTGGCCGGGATTGCGGCAGTGAAGTCAAGGGCTTCACTCATTACGCCCGGCAATTTCCGCTTGCCACGGGGCAACGCGCCGCTCGACCCATCCGATCAGGCTGTTGAGGCCGATCGCCAGCACCATCAACACCATGATCGGCACGAACATGGTGGCGGTGTCGAAATTGTTCGCCGAATTGATGATGATCGCGCCGAGCCCGGAAAT
>JBBWZU010000448.1:0-15939 GCA_039649225.1 Hyphomicrobiales bacterium
CGACGCGGCGTGCCTACCTGATCGGTGTCGCGGTCGGGCAGACGAACATTTACTTCTTCGATGCCGAAGGCAAGCAGATCGCCGGCTTCGACGTGGCGGTGACGCGCGATCTCAACGGCATCCGCGCAATGCTGCAGAAATTGCTGCCGAACTCCGACGTGCGCGTTGATGGTGTCGGCGAAGGCGTGATGCTTTCGGGCAGCGTCGCGAACGCCTCCGAATCCCAGCAAGCCCACGACGTGGCGGGCCGTCTTGTCGGCTCGTCCGACAAGGTCGTCAACAATCTCACCATCCGCGGCCGCGATCAGGTGATGCTCAAGGTGACGATCGCCGAAGTACAGCGCGATGTCATCAAGCAGCTCGGCATCGATCTCAACGGCAGCCTTAGCTACGGCTCATCGGTACTCAATTTTAACAACTCCAACCCGTTTGCGATCGGGGGGCAGCTGGTCGACGGCAACGCCATGGCAGGCTCCTTCAAGTCAGTGAATGCGACGTTGCGCGCAATGGAACGCGCCGGCGTCATTCGTACGCTCGCCGAGCCGAACCTGACGGCGATCTCAGGCGAAAGCGCCAACTTCCTGGCCGGCGGCGAATTTCCGGTACCCGGTGGCTACACTTGCGATCCCGTGACCAAGGCCTGTCAGCTCGCGATCCAATTCAAGAAGTTCGGCGTCGGCCTCAACTTCACGCCGGTCGTGCTGTCGGAAGGACGCATCAGCCTGAAAGTGATGACCGAAGTCTCCGAACTTTCGAACGAAAATTCGATCACGCTGGTGCAGGGCACCAGCACGCAGACCATTCCGGCGGTCAAGACCCGGCGCGCCGAGACCACGGTCGAGATTCCGTCCGGCGGCGCGCTCGCCATGGCGGGCATGATCCAAGAGCAGACGAAGCACGCGATTTCGGGCCTGCCGGGCCTGATGAACCTTCCGGTTCTGGGCACGCTGTTCAGGAGCCGCGACTACGTCAACCGGCAGACCGAGCTGATGGTGATCGTGACGCCGTACATCGCACGCGCCGTCGCACAGAAGGACCTGTCGCGACCGGATGACGGCTTCGAGGATCCCTCCGATCCGGCCGCCGTGCTGCTCGGCCGCATCAACAAAATCTACGGCGCGCCCGGACGCCCAGCGGGGCGCGCCCCGGAGTACCGCGGCAAATACGGCTTCATCCTGGATTGATGGACGCGGACCCGAGGACAAAACCATGAAAAAATTCTCCAGCGTCGCGCGCGCCCTGGCCTTCGTCAGCCTCGCCGCTCTGATGGCCGGCTGCAAGACGACCTCGCCGCAGACCGACACCACCGACAACATTCCGAATGACTACCGCCTGCGCCACCCGATCGCGGTGCGCGAGAAGGCGCAGACGCTGACGGTGTTCATCGGCGACCGCCGCGGCGGTCTGACGCCGACGCAGCGTGCCGAAGTCGGCGCAATCGCTTCGTCATGGCGGCGCGACGCAACCGGCGGCGTTGTAATCGAGACCCCGGTCGGCGGCACAAATGCGCCAGCCGCCCATAGCGCGTCGCACGAAATCCGCGCGATTCTCGGCGCCGCCGGCGTGCCGCCGCAATCGGTCGAGATCCGGCCCGTCCCGACCCAGGACCCGGTTCGCCTCGGCAACATCCGCGTCAGCTATCCGAAGATGGCGGCAGAGACCGGCCCGTGCGGACTCTGGCCTGAGGATCTCGCACCGACCACCGACAAGGTCTACCGGACCAATCGGCAGTACTACAATCTCGGCTGTGCGACGCAGCGCAGTCTCGCAGCGCAGGTCGCAGAACCCGCCGATCTCGTGCAGCCGCGCAGCGAAACGCCGGTCCTTGCCTCGCGCCGCAATACCGTCATCGACAAGTACCGCAAGGGTGAAGCGACTGCGACCCAGTACACGGATGCCAACAAAGGCAAGATCTCGGACGTGGGCCAATGATCAAATTCGCACTCAAAGGCGGCGACCCGAGCGCCGCGTCCGCCGAAGCGGCCTTCCAGGACGAGCATATCGCGCCGGTTCCGCGCATCTCGATCCAGGCGTTCTGCGAATCGGCCGATGTCGCAGCCGCCGTGCAGGCGGCGGGCGAAGACCGGCGCATGACCAAAGCGCATCTGCGAGTGCAGATGGGCGGGATCGCGGCCGCAATCGAGGCTTATCGCGCGGCCGCAACGCCGAACGTCGTCGTCATCGAGTTTCAGGGCGGCGGCAACGAGCTGCTCGCCGGCCTCGACGGGCTCGCTGAATCCTGCGATGCCGGCACGCGCGTCATCGTGATCGGGCATCTCAACGACATCGTTCTCTATCGCGAGATGGTCAGGCGCGGCGTCAGCGACTATGTGATCGCGCCGGTCGGCCCGGTCGATATCATCCGCACGGTGTCCGGCCTGTTCTATGCGGTGGACGCAAAGCCGGTCGGCCGCACGCTCGCGGTAGTCGGCGCCAAGGGCGGCGTCGGCTCCTCCACGGTCGCACACAATATCGCCTGGGCGATCGCCCGCGACGTCCACCTCGACGCCGTGGTCGCCGACCTCGACCTGCCGTTCGGCACGGCCGGCCTCGACTTCAACCAGGACCCGCCGCAGGGGATTGCCGATGCGGTGATGTCGCCAGATCGCATCGACACCGCGTTCGTTGACCGCCTTCTGTCGAAATGCACCGACCATCTCAGCCTGCTGGCAGCGCCAGCGACGCTCGACAAGGTCTACGATTTCGGCGCCGAGGCGTTCGACAGCATCTTCGACGTGCTGCGTTCGACCGTGCCATGCATCGTGCTCGATGTGCCGCATGTGTGGACCGGCTGGGCCAGGCGCATCCTGATTGGCGCCGACGATATCTTGATCGTCGCGGAGCCCGATCTTGCCAACTTGCGCAACACCAAGAACCTCGTCGATCTGCTGCGCGCCGCTCGGCCGAACGATAACCGCCCCTATTATTGCCTCAACCAGGTCGGCATGCCGAAACGACCGGAGATCAAGCCGGCGGACTTCGCCAAGGCGCTGGAATTCGAGCCGGCGGCATCCATCCCGTTCGAGCCGGCGCTGTTTGGCACCGCGGCCAACAACGGACAGATGGTTGCCGAGGTTTCGTCCGGACATCGCGCGACGGAGACCTTCCGTCAGCTTGCCCAGACGCTGACCGGACGCGCCGAGACCAAGCGGTCGCGCTCGGGTCTGCTGACGCCGCTCATTGAAAAGCTCATGCGCCGTCAGGCGTAGTGCGGAGACTAGCGTGTTCGGAAAGCGTTCCACATCGGGCCCAGACCCGCGCGTCCCAGCAGCCCCGCCGCCCGCGGCGGCGGACGAGCCCGCGCGCGCGTCCCCCCAGCCAAGTGCCGGGCGGAGCGATGTTGGCCTTGCGCCCTTGCCGTCCGACGGGCTCGGCGCGTCGATCACCTCGCCGCCGCTCGCACCGGGACACGGGCCGAAGCCGGTCGTTCCGACCGCGCGCGACTCGCGCCGCTCGGAATCCTACTACGAGGTCAAAGGCTCGATCTTCTCGGCACTGATCGAGGCGATCGATCTGTCGCAGCTTGCGCGGCTCGACGCCGAATCCGCGCGCGAGGAAATCCGCGACATCGTCAACGAGATCATCGCGATCAAAGGCATCGTGATGTCGATCGCCGAGCAGGAAGAACTGCTCGACGACATCTGCAACGACGTTCTCGGCTATGGCCCGCTCGAGCCGCTGCTGGCGCGCGACGACATCGCCGACATCATGGTGAACGGCGCCAACACCGTCTACATCGAAGTCAACGGCAAGATTCAGCAGACCAACATCCGCTTTCGCGACAATCAGCAACTGCTGAACATCTGCCAGCGCATCGTCAACCAGATCGGCCGCCGTGTCGACGAAGCCTCGCCGATCTGCGACGCGCGCTTGCCGGATGGATCGCGTGTCAACGCGATCGTGCCGCCGCTGGCGATTGACGGCCCCTCACTCACCATCCGCAAGTTCAAGAAGGACAAGCTGACGCTCGACCAGTTGGTCAAGTTCGGCTCGATTTCGAAAGAGGGCGCGGAAATCCTGCAGATTATCGGCCACTGCCGCTGCAACGTGCTGATCTCCGGCGGTACCGGCTCGGGCAAGACCACGCTGCTCAACTGCCTGACGTTCTACATCGACAGCGACGAGCGCATTATCACCTGCGAGGACGCCGCCGAACTGCAGCTGCAGCAGCCGCATGTGGTGCGCCTGGAAACACGCCCGCCCAACCTCGAGGGCGAAGGTCAGGTCACGATGCGCGACCTGGTCAAGAACTGCCTGCGTATGCGTCCCGAACGCATCATCGTCGGCGAGGTGCGCGGACCCGAGGCGTTCGATCTGCTGCAGGCGATGAACACCGGCCATGACGGCTCGATGGGCACCCTGCACGCCAACACCCCGCGCGAGGCCCTGTCGCGTCTGGAGTCGATGATCACCATGGGCGGGTACACCCTGCCCTCGAAAACGATCCGCGAGATGATCTGCTCTTCGGTCGATGTCGTGGTGCAGGCCTCACGCATGCGCGACGGTTCGCGGCGCATCACGCACGTCACCGAAGTGCTGGGCATGGAAGGCGACGTCATCATCACACAGGACATCTTCCTCTACGAGATGCTCGGGGAAGATGCCAACGGCAAGCTGCTCGGGCGACATCGCTCGACCGGCATCGGCAAGCCGCGATTCTGGGAGCGTGCGCGCTATTTCGGCGACGACCAGCGGCTCGCCGCAGCGCTCGACGCCGCCGAAGTCGCCGGCGAACCGTACAAAAACTAGAGCGAGGCCATCATGGCGATCCAGACCCTCGCGCTGTTCTTCCTGGTCACGCTCGCGGCTGGCGGGGTTGCCTGGGTATTCATCTATCCGATCCTGTCAGGCGAGCGTCAGGCCGAGCAGCGCCAGGAGCGCGTCGTGCGCACCGAGCCGGTCGCGCGCGCGACCACCGGCCGCAACACGCCCAAGGTTCGTCGCGAGCAGGTCGAAGATACGCTCAAAGAGCTGGAAATCCGCAGCAAGAAGCAGAAAAGCCTGCCGATCGCGATGCGCCTCTCGCAAGCCGGCCTCGACTGGTCGAAGCGCCAATTCATCATCGTCAGCGCCATCGTTGGCACCGTGCTGTTTGTCGCCGTCTTCATCGTAGGCGGAAACCTGATCGCCGCGGTCGGAGCCGGATTTGCCGGCGGATTCGGCGCACCGCGCTGGCTGCTCGGCTTCTTGAAAAAGCGGCGCGAAAGCAAATTCCTGCACAATTTTCCCGATGCGGTCGACGTGATCGTGCGCGGCGTCAAGGCCGGCCTGCCGCTCGGCGATTGCCTGCGCATCATCGCGAACGAGGCGCAGGAGCCGGTGCGCGGAGAATTCAAGGTCATCATCGAAGAGCAGACCGTCGGCATTCCGATGGGCGAGGCCTGCGCCAAGCTGTTCGAGCGCATGCCGCTCCCCGAGGCGAACTTCTTCGGCATCGTGGTCTCGATTCAGCAACGATCCGGCGGCAACCTCTCCGAAGCGCTCGGAAACCTCTCGCGCGTGCTGCGCGACCGCAAGAAAATGAAGGCAAAGATCCAGGCGATGTCGATGGAAGCCAAGGCGTCCGCCATGATCATCGCTGCGCTGCCGTTTTGCGTGATGCTGCTCGTCTACATCTCGAGCCCGAACTATATCGAGCTGCTTTGGACGCATCCGACCGGACGTTTCATGATGGCCTGCTCGGCCGGCTGGATGCTGATGGGAGTGATGGTGATGAGGAAGATGATCAATTTCGATTTCTGAAGGCTCGCGTCGCAAAATTCGGATTCTACAAGTCCAAAATTCCGAGATCTCACGTTCTGAAAGTCGCAAGTCGTGGTCGAGTTCCTGATCGAAAAACTGCACGATCCCAAGATGGTGGCAGCCGTGTTCGCCGCCATCGCCGCTATGGCGACCGTCATCACGCTCGCGATGCCGCTCTTAGCCGGCGACAATCTCGGCAAGCGCATGAAATCCGTCGCGCTCGAGCGCGAGAAGATGCGCCAGCGCGAGCGCGAACGGATGGCACGCGGCGAGCGGGTGTTCCTGCGTGTCTCGCCCAAGCAATACATGAAGCGCGTGGTCGATCAGTTCAACCTCGCCAAATGGGTCGGACAGGAGACGGCACGCGAGAAACTGGTCCAGGCCGGCCATCGCGGCCAGGCGCCGTACGTCGCCTACCTGTTCTTTCGCATGGTCTCGCCGGTTGTCGCCTTCATGGTGGCGGTCTTTTACATCTTCTTCGTTCTCAAGACGGGTCAGCCGCCGATGATCAAGGCCGGCATGTGCCTGTTTGCCGCCTATGTCGGCATGCAACTGCCGTGGTTGTTCCTGAAGAATCAGATTGCCAAGCGTCAGCTCTCGGTCCGCCGCGCATTTCCCGACGCGCTCGACCTTTTGCTGATCTGCGTGGAATCCGGCATGTCAATCGAGGCGGCGTTCCGAAAGGTGAGCCAGGAGATCGGCTCGCAATCGATCGCGCTGGCCGAGGAATTGACGCTGACGACCGCCGAGCTGTCCTATCTGCAGGACCGCAAGGTCGCGTATGAGAACCTGGCCAGGCGTACCGACCTCGAAGGCGTGAAGGCCGTCTGCATGGCGCTGGCGCAGTCGGAACGTTACGGAACGCCGCTCGGACAAACTCTTCGCATCATGGCGCAGGAAAACCGCGACATGCGCATGTCGGAAGCCGAGAAAAAGGCCGCCGCGCTTCCGCCCAAGCTCACCGTTCCGATGATATTGTTCTTCCTGCCGGTGCTGTTCATCGTCATTCTCGGCCCGGCCGCGATCCGCGTGATGGCGCTGCAGTAGGACAGGCGTCCGCGCCCCTCGCGGCTACTCGCCGGCGCATTGCAGTGGCGGCGAAATCGCGCTTGCCGATGCAACCTGAAACGGGCAGGCTTTCGGCGTGCGACCCCGGTGCCAAATCCGGGGCGCCGGGAGGCGCTCATGACCAATCCGGGATTCGGCCGGCGCGACTTCTTGAAGGGCGCCGTCGTCGGTGGCGCTGCCGCCGCCACCACATCGGTCGTCACACCGCAAACCGCCGAGAGCGCCGAAGCCGCAAGCACCGCAACGCCCGCCCCGCAGGGCTACGCGTTCCTCAATATCGATGAGGCGGCGTTCGTCGAAGCGCTGGTGGATCACATGGTTCCGGCCGACGACCTGACGCCGGGCGGCACCGATCTCGGCATCGCGGTCTTCATCGACCGCGCGCTCGGCGGCGCCTGGGGCAAAGGCGACCGGCTCTATATGCAGGGCCCGTGGAAGCAAGGCACGCCGAGCCAAGGCTACCAGTTGCCGCTCACGCCCGCGCAGCTTTATCGCGCCGGAATCGCGGCGACCAACGCGCATTGCCGCAAGACCTACGGCAAGACATTCGACGCGCTCGATGAGTCGCAGCGCGAGGAGGTTTTGCAAGGCCTCTCGACCGCGAAGATCAGGTTCGAGCAAGGTCTGCCGGTGCGCGCGTTCTGGGGCACGCTTTATCAGACCGTCATGGAAGGCATGTTCTCCGACCCGATTTATGGTGGCAACCGCAACAAAGCCGGCTGGAAACTGATCGGCTTTCCCGGCGCGATTGCGGTGCATCGGGAGAACGTCGAGAAGTACCGCGACAAACCTTTCCCCAGCGATCCGGTCGGCATCGCGGACATGAGTTGACGGATATCGAATAGGCGGACACCGGCCTCCCGATAGGGACGCGCGCAAAGAATCCAAGGAAAATCCAATGGCAACAAAACTCAAAGAGGTCGATGCCGTCATCATCGGGCTTGGCTGGACCGGCGGGATCCTGGCGAAGGAACTCGCCGAGGCCGGCCTCAAAGTCGTCGCGCTGGAGCGCGGCGCGATGCGCAATCCCGCATCGGACTATGCGGTGCCTAATATCCGCGACGAGCTACGCTATGTCGTGCGCCATGACCTGATGCAGAACACCGCGCGCGACACCATCACGGTGCGTAACAATCCGACCCAGGGGGCGCTGCCGATGCGCCGTCTCGGCTCGTTCCTGCCGGGCGAAGTAGTCGGCGGATCGGCGGTGCACTGGAGCGGTCACACCTGGCGCTGGACCGACATGGAATTCAAGGCGCGCTCGCGCTACGAGGAGCGCTACGGCAAGAATTTTATTCCGGCCGACATGACGATCCGGGACTGGGGCATCAGCTACGACGAGCTTGAGCCCTATTACGACAAATTCGAATACACCGCCGCCGTCTCCGGCAAGGCGGGCAACATCAAGGGAACGATCCAGCCCGGCGGCAATCCCTTCGAAGCGCCGCGTGCGCGCGACTATGCGCTGCCGCCGCTCACTCCGATCCTGGCAAGCGAGATGTTCACGCAGGCGGCCAGGAACAACGGCTATCACCCGTTCCCGCGCCCGTCCGCCAATGCGTCGCGCGCCTACACCAATCCCGACGGCTCGAAGTTCGGCGCCTGCCAATATTGCGGCTATTGCCAGCGCTTCGGCTGCGAGGCCAATGCGAAGGGCTCACCGCACATGACGGTGATCCCGATCGCGCTCGCCAATCCGAACTTCGAGCTGCGCACCCATTCCTGGGCCACCAAGGTGCTCAAGGACAGCGACGGCAAGCGCGTCACCGGTGTTGCCTACACCGATATTCTCACCGGCGAGGAATTCGAGCAGCCGGCCGGAATGGTGCTGCTGTGCGCCTATGCGATCAACAACGTGCACCTGATGCTGCTGTCCGGCATCGGCGAGACATACGATCCGCTCGCGCAGAAAGGCGTCATCGGCAAGAACTACTGCTATCAAACCGGCGCGAGCGCGACGCTGTTCTTTGAAGGACGGCACTTCAATCCATTCATGAATGCCGGCGGCTCGAACGCCACCATCGACGATTTCAACATCAACTGGGATTTCGACCGCGCGCCGCACAATTTCGTCGGCGGGTACAATGTCTCGGGCGGCTTCAACACCGTGCTGCCGATCGGCTATCGGCCGGTCCCGCGCGGCACGCCGCAATGGGGCAAGGCGTGGAAGGCCGCCACCGCGAAATATTATCAGACCGCGATGACGATCTCGGCGAGCGGCAGCGTGATGGCGAACCGCTATAATTGCTTCGACCTCGATCCGACCTATCGCAATGCGTTCGGCCAGCCGCTGATGCGCATGACGTTCGATTACAAAGAGAACGAGCACAGGATGGGGCAGCATGCCGCCAAGGTGATCAACGACATCGCCAAGTCGATGAACCCGACCCACCTCAATGCGGCGACGGCACGCACCGATCCGTGGACCGTGGTGCCGTATCAATCCACCCACAACACCGGTGGAACAATCATGGGCACCGATCCGCGCGAGAGCGCCGTGAACAAATACCTGCAGAGCTGGGATTGCCATAACCTGTTCGTGGTCGGCGCGAACGTATTCCCGCACAACGCGTCGTACAATCCGACCGGACCGGTCGGCGCGCTCGCCTACTGGACCGCGGATGCGATCAAAACTCGCTATGTCAAAAATCCCGGCCCGCTGGTGAGCGCATGAAGCGGGCAAGGCGCGGCTTTGGGCCGATTACGGCACTGCTGGTCTTGACGGCAGCGGCGCACGCCGACGGCGATCCGGCACGTGGCGAACAGCGCTTCGTCGACTGCGCCGCCTGTCACGCGCCGCAGCCCGGCGTCACCAACGTGGGGCCGAGCCTCACAGGGGTGTTCGGACGCAAGGCCGGCACGCTGGCGGACTTCCGCTATTCGCCGGCGCTCAAACGCAGCGGCATCACCTGGACGCCGGAGACGCTCGACACGTTCCTTGCCGACCCGCAAAAAGTCGTGCCGAACAATCGCATGCCCTATGGGGGAATGCCGGACGCAGCGGACCGCGCCGATCTGATCGCGTTCTTGTTAAGGACCGCAAAGTAGCCGGCGCTACGTCCCGCTGTCCTCGACCGGCTCCATACCTTCGACCGGACGCGCGCGGATGGTCTTCTTCATGGACGTCGCGGCCGCCGGGCCCTTCTGCGCCATCATCTGGCGCAGATAAGACACGTTCGCCGCAGCCTCGTCGGGCGGCAGGTCGGCGCGCGCGATCGTCTCGGCCTCCTGAAAGCGGCCTTGCAGCCCGACCACCAGCGCAAGGTTCTGTCGCACCCGCTTGTCGCCGCGGCCGGTTTCGGCGGCACGCCGCAAGGTCGTCTCGGCACGTTTCAGATCCTTCGAGAGCGCGTAGGACAGACCGAGGTTGGAAAGCACCGAAGGCTCGTCGGGGATGATCTTGAGCGCGCTCGCATAGTAGCGCTGCGCTTCTTCGTGACGCCCCATCTGGTCGAGCACGGCGCCCTGCACGGACAGCACACGCCAGTCCGGCTGGTCGGGCGAATGCGCACGCTCAAGCACCTCGAGCGCTTGCTTGAAGTTGCCGGTGTCCGCGAGCGCGCGCCCATAGGCGCCGAGCAGCGCGCGGTTGTCGGGATTGTGCAGCGCCGCGGTTTCGAGCACGGCCGCAGCCTGCGCGCGCTGGTCGATTGCACGCAAGGCCTGCGCATAGCGGATCGCGTTGTCGGCATCGCGCGGATTGGCGCGGAAGCGTGCGCTCAGCGCCTCGGCGTCGCGGCGCCAGTCGGCGTCACTGCGCGGTGGCGCAGGAGATGAGATCGAGCCTGTGGTGTCGGACGAGCCCGTGGTCTTGCAGCCAGCCAATGCGCCAGACAAGAGCGCCGCCAGCGCGGCCATTCCAAGCAACCGGATATAATGGGACAACGCTACGCGCACATTCATGACGACGCTCCGCAAACCTCGACCAAGCAATAGATCGTTAACCCTAAGGCTTGGTTAAGCTTGTGAAATTTCGTGGGGTTCTGCGCCGATCCGGACGCTGCTTCACGACAGACGGCTCCCGTGCTAGCAGGCGGCTTTCGGGGATCAACCGATGCATCCAGCCTATGTCTTGCGCGGCGGCGCCAAATCCTGCCCGATCTGGTTCGCCGCCACCGACACTTACGCGCAGGTATCCGGGGAGATCGGCGAAACCGCGCGGCGCTTTGCCGAGAGCGCGAAGTTCGAGCCGAAGCCCGGCCAGTTCCTGTTGCTGCCGGGAGCCGATGGGGCGCTGTCCGGCGTGCTGTTCGGCCTGGAAGCCGCCGACAGGCCCGAGAAGGACCGCTTCCTGCCTGGACGCTTGGCCGGGCTGCTCCCCGCCGGCACCTATCGCTTCGCCAATGCGGCGCATGATCCGCGTCTTGCGGTGTTGGCGTTTGCGCTGGGTGCCTACAAGTTCGCGCGCTACCGCAAGGCGGAGGCCTACGCCGCCAAGCTTGAGCTGCCCGACGCAATAGACGGCGCGGAACTCTCGCGCATCGCCGAGGGCGTGTCGCTCGCGCGTGACCTCATCAATACCCCGGCCAACGACATGGGGCCGGCCGAACTGGAAGAGGCTGCCCGTCAGGTCGCCGGACGCCACGGCGCGACGATCCACGCAATCGTCGGCGACGAGTTGCTCAAACAGAACTTTCCGTTGATCCACGCAGTTGGGCGCGCCTCACCGCGCGCGCCGCGCCTGATTGACTTGATCTGGGGCGATGCCGCGCATCCGAAGATCACGCTGGTCGGCAAGGGCGTGTGTTTCGATACCGGAGGGCTCGACATCAAGCCCGACAGCGGCATGCTGATCATGAAGAAGGACATGGGCGGGGCTGCCTGCGTGCTCGCCGCCGCGCACATGATCATGGACGCCAGGCTCAAGGTGCGCCTGCGCGTGCTGATCCCGGCAGTGGAGAATTCCATCGCGGGCGATGCGTTCCGCCCGCTCGATATCTACAAGTCGCGCAAAGGCATCACGGTCGAGATCGGCAACACAGACGCCGAGGGGCGCCTGGTGCTTGCGGATGCGCTCGCGCTCGCGGACGAAGAGTCGCCCGAACTGATCCTCGACATGGCGACGCTGACCGGCGCCGCGCGTGTCGCGCTCGGGCAGGACCTGCCGCCGTTCTATACCGGCGACGATGGCTTCGCGGCCGATTTCGCAAAGCATTCGCGCGCCGAACACGACCCGGTCTGGCGCATGCCATTGTGGCGGCCTTACGAAAGCATGCTCGATTCCAAGACCGCCGACATCAACAATGTCGGCGGCGGCTTTGCGGGCTCGATCACGGCCGCGCTGTTTCTCAACCGCTTCGTCACGGCGGCCAAGACCTGGGCGCATCTGGACATCTACGGGTGGACGCAAACCGCCAAGTCCGCGCGTCCGGACGGTGGCGAGTGCCAGGCGGCGCGCGCGTTCTTCGCGCTGCTCAAGGAGCGGTACGGCGGCTGACGCTCGCTCACGGTTTGTTTGCGTTTGCGCCAGATAGTAGAGGCGAAGGAACCGCCGTGACCCTTGACCCGCGCATCACACCGGCCAGGCCCGATCTGGCCGCCAGGCACCTTGAAGGCAAGGTCGAGGCCGCGCGCTTTGCGGACGGCGAGGACTACGAGGTGATTGACGCGCAGGCGCCGCTGCGGCGCCACCCGGCGCCCGACGCCCCACTCGACACCGAGGCGCTGATGGGCGAGCGCGTCACCGTCTACGAATTCAACCAGGAAGGCTGGGCCTGGGGTCAGCTCGCGGCCGACGACTATGTCGGCTGGCTGCCGGCCAATGCCTTGCTCAAGCCGCGCGCGACGCCGACCCACAAGGTGACGGCGCTGCGCACGCTGGCGTTTCCCGGCAGCTCGATCAAGGCGCCGCCGGTCGCGGCGCCACCGCTCGGCAGCCGCCTCTGTGTTCTGCGCGAGCAGGATCGCTTCGCGGTGGCGAATATCGGTTTCCTGCCCGCCAGCCACCTTGCGCCGCTCGATCATGCCGAAGCGGATTTCGTCGCTGTCGCGGAGCGTTTTCTCGGCACGCCGTATCTGTGGGGCGGCAAGACCAATTATGGCCTCGACTGTTCCAGCCTCGTACAGCTCGCGCTCAATGCGTGCGGCGTCTCCTGCCCGCGCGATAGCAATATGCAGGAGCGCGCGCTCGGAAGCCCGATCGATCCGTCGCAGTTGCGGCGCGGCGATCTGGTGTTCTGGAAGGGCCATGTGGCGATCGTGCGCGACGAGACCTCGCTCGTGCACGCGAATGGCTTCCACATGCAGGTTGCGATTGAACCGATCGGGACGGCGCTTGCCCGCATCGCGGCGGCGGGCAGCCCGGTGACCAGCGCCAAGCGGCTCTAGACCCCCTGCCCTTCCTCCCCCGGCATGCTATCCAGGCCCGGGGAGGAGGATTCAATGAAACAAGAGACGTTCGATTTTGCGCCACTGTTGCCCGCCGGATTGCCACCGGCCGCCGCCCGATGGACCGGGCTTGCCAAATATAACTTCACCGGCGGCAACAATGACGCCGACGAGCTTCCGCTCGATGGGCTGATCGCGGCGGCAAATTCCGTACTGACGCGCGAGGGCCGCGCGCTCGCGACCTACGGCCTCTCGAGTGGACCGCAAGGTTATCGGCCGTTGCGCGAGTTCCTCACCGCGAAGCTCGAGCGCGACGCGGGCATTTCCTGCAGCGCCGACGACATCCTGATCGTTTCCGGCTCGCTGCAGGCGCTCGACCTCGTCAACGGCGCGCTGCTGACACGCGGCGACACAGTCATTTTCGAGAAAGATTCCTATCAGGGCGCGCTGACGCGGCTCGCGCGGCGCGGCGTCGATGTCGTCGGTCTTCCGCTCGATCACGAAGGCATGCGCATGGACGCGCTGGCCAATGCATTGGCGGACCTGAAGGCACGCGGCGTCACCCCGAAATACATCTACACCATCCCGACGGTGCAGAACCCGACCGCAACGATCATGAGCGAGCAACGCCGCGCCGAATTGCTGCGCCTTGCCGGGGAATACGGCGTCCCGGTGTTCGAGGATGACTGCTATGCGGATCTCGTGTGGGACGGCAGGCGCCCGCCCGCGATCTACGCGATGAGCGAGAGCGCCAATGTCATTCACGTCGGCTCGTTCTCCAAGTCGATCGCGCCGGCGCTGCGCGTCGGCTTCATCGTGGCGCCTTGGGCAATCATGTCGCGCATGCTCGCACTGAAGACCGACGCGGGCTCAGGCGCGCTCGAGCAGATGGTGGTTGCCGAATATTGCGCGCCGCATTTTGCCACGCATGTCCCGGCGCTGCGCAAGGGATTACGCCGCAAAGCCGAGACACTGATGGAAACACTGAATGAGCAGTTCGGCACCGCGGCCGAGTTCGAGGATCCCAAAGGCGGCATTTTTCTCTGGGTCAAGCTGCCCGACAACGTCGACACGATGAAGCTTTATCAAGCCGCGCTGAAGCAAGGCGTCGCGATCAATCCCGGCAATGAGTGGTCGACTGACAAACAGCACAGCGATTCGCGGTTGCGAATTTGCTTTGCCAGCCCAACGCATGAGCAGATCCGCGAAGGCGTCGCGGTCTTGGCCGAGGTGTGCCGGCGCGAATTCGGCGTGCCGACAAGAAGTGCGAACGTGGCGCGCGCCTAGCGCGCCATCGCGTCGTGCGCGGCGAGCCGCGGTCAGGCCGGCCGCGACCATCGGCGTCACGTGTGAGACAACTCACGTTCCAAACATTCAGCGGGAACTGGACTATGTACATCCATGTCAACGGTGCGCGGCTCTACTTCGATGTCGAAGGCGCCGGGCTTGTGCCCGACGGCCCGCGCATGCGCGAAAAGCCGACACTTCTCCTGCTGCATGGCGGGCCGGGCTTCGACCACACGATGTTCAAGCCGGCATTCTCCGCGCTCGCCGATATCGCGCAGGTGATCTACTACGACCACCGTGGCCAGGGACGCAGCGATGGCGCGCCCGACACGCTCAACCTCGCGCAATGGGGCGACGATGTGAAAAGCTTCTGCGATGCACTCGGCATCGAGAAGCCGATCGTGCTCGGCGGCTCATTCGGCGGCTTCGTCGCGCAATCCTATGCGACGCGGCATCCGGAGCATCCGGCGAAGCTCATTCTCGCGAGCACTGCCGCGAAGATCGTCTATGAGGAGGTGTTTGCGGCGTTCGAGCGGGTCGGCGGCAAGGCGGCACGCGATGTGGCCGAACCCTACTGGCTCGAACCCACGATGGAGCGGCGCATCGCCTACCTGGACAAGTGCTTCCCGCTCTACAACACGCGGCCCGCAAACGACCCCAATGCGCTCAAACGCGCGATCCTGCGTCACGAGGTCGGCCTTGCGTTCAACGGCCCGCACAACGAGCAGGGCCGCATGGATTTTCGTGCCGACCTGGCGCGTGTTGCGTGCCCGACACTGGTGCTCGCCGGCGACAGCGACCCGATCGTTCCGATCTCATTGAGCGAGACGATGGCCGAATGCCTGCCGCAACATCTCGTGCGTTTCGAGAGATTCGAGAATTGCGGGCACGGCGTGCATCGCGACGATCCTGATCGCGCGTTCCGCGTGCTGCGGGAGTTTATTCTGGGTTAGCGCACAAGCTCAGGACGAGTTTGGCTTTGTTCCGCCAAACCTAACTATTGATTGTATATCATATATATTTCATCTACAGTAGCTTTTAGTCCTATCGCCTGGCCGCGGCACCTTCGCAAGATCACTCCGCGGCTGTCGCCCGAGCGCCGATTCCAAGCTCGGCGAAGATCTCCTCATTATGCTCACCCAGCGCGGGCGGCGGGGTATCGATCCTGGGGCCCCCATGCGCGAACTTGAAGGCCGCGACCGGCACGCCGAAAGCCCCGGCGACGCCCGTCGCGCCCTCGTGCCTGTGCAAGATGCCGCGTGTCGCGATCTGCGGATCGGCCACGGCCTCGCCCATCTGGCGGACACGGCAAGCCGGCACATGCCGCGCCTGCAGGAATTCCTCCCATTCATCCGCGGTGCGCGTCAGCATGATCTCTTCCAGCACCGCGATCTCGCGCGCATGATCGGCATCGCGCTCGTCGTTGGTCGTCTTGATCATGTCGGGACGGCCGAGCAGCGTCCATAGCCGCTTCTGCTGGCGGATATTGCTCGCGCCCAGCATCACGATTCCCTC
>JBBWZU010000453.1:0-5877 GCA_039649225.1 Hyphomicrobiales bacterium
TGATTGATCATGCCGTGTTCCAGCGCCTCGGCGGCACCGATCGGCTCGCCGGTGACGCACAGCTCCAAGAGCTTGCGGCGTGGCACGACGCGCAGCATCCACGGCAGGATCATCATCGGAAACAGGCCGATGCGCGCTTCGGGCGTGCCGAATTTGGCGCTATCGACCGCAATTGCAAAATCGCAGGCGCAGACGATGCCGAAACCGCCGGCGAGCGCATGGCCGTTGACGCGCGCGATCACCGGCACGGCGCAATTGCTGATGGCCTGAAAGAACAGGACCACCGGACTGTCGCGCTCGGCCGGATCGACGCGGAACGGGTCACCGCTCGCGTCCGGCTTGAGGTCGCCGCCGGCACAAAACACCTTGCCGGCGCCGGTGATCACGACCGCGCGGATGCCGTCCTCGATCCTGGCGCTCTCGACGCCCTCGCGCAGCGCTTTCAGCACATCCTCGTTGAGGGCATTGCGCCGCGACTCTCTGTCTATTGTCAGCCACAGGGCTGCACCCCGGCGCTCGCGGCGCACCTCCTCCATGACGGCCTCCCATATTGAGTTGGATTCATTTTTGCCGGAGACTGGCCGGAGCACAAGATTAAAATGACAATGGCCACCGCGCCCAGGGAGGATGCCATGACTGAGCCACTCGTCCGCGTCGAGATTGCCGGCGGCATCGCCGCTGTGCGGATGAACCGGCCGGACCGGCTCAATGCGCTGGATTTCCCGATGGCCGAGGCGCTGCTTGCGGCGATCGCGCAAGCCGGGCGCGACCCTTCGGTGAAGGTCGTCATGCTGACCGGTGAAGGCCGCGCCTTCATGGCGGGAGGCGACGTCAGCGTGTTTCACCGGGCCGGCGAGAACGCCCCGCAGGAAATCGGCAGGCTGATCGAGCTGTTCCACCAGATCGTGCGGCGGATCCGGCGGATGAAGCCGCCGGTCATCTGCGGCGTGCAGGGCGCGGTCGCGGGCGGCGGGCTGGGACTGGCAGTCGCATGCGATATCGTGATTGCGGCCGACAATGCGAGCTTCGTGCCGGCTTACACGCGACTCGGCACCAGCCCGGACGGCGGCACCACATGGTCGATCACCCGCCTGATCGGCCAGCGCCGCGCGCTCGAATGGATCATGCTGGGCGATCCGATCAATGCGCAAGGCGCGGCCGAGATCGGGTTGATCAATCGCGTGGTGGCGACGGAAAAGTTGACCGAGGAGGTGAGCGCGCTGGCGCAGCGCATCGCGGCCGGTCCGGCCTTCGCGTTCGCGTCGGTCAAGCGCCTCGTCTATCAAGCCACAGGCGTTTCGTTCGACGAGCAGCTTGAAGCCGAGCGCGATGCGTTCGTGGCGGCGGCTGCAACGAAGGATTTTCGCGAGGGCGTCGCGGCGTTTTTCGAGAAAAGGCCGGCGAAGTTTGGAGATTAGGCGCCGGATACCTATCGGGCCTTCGAGGTGTTCAGCGCGACGGCGGCTTGGATGAGCGCCTTCAAAGCCTTTTCGTCAATCTTGTCGGCCTCATGGATATCGATGGCACGCCTGACGTTACCTTCCAGGCTGGAGTTGAACAGGCCCGAAGGATCCGCCAGCGAAGCGCCCTTGGCGAAGGTCAGCTTCACGACGCTCTTGTAGGTCTCGCCGGTGCAGATGATGCCGGCGTGCGACCACACCGGAACGCCTCGCCACTTCCATTCCTCGACCACCGCGGGGTCGGCCTGTTTGATGAGCGCGCGGACGCGTGCGAGCGTCTCGCCGCGCCAGTCACCCAGCTCCTTGATCCTCGCGTCGATCAGCCGCGAGGGAGAGTCTCCTTCTTTTCCCTCCTTCGAGCCGCTCTTGCTTTTCTTCATGGTGGTCGTCGCTTTCTTCATGGATGCCATTCACATTCGTTCGCCGGCAAGCGGCTGGCTTGCCTCACCCAAGCAGCGAGTTGATCTTCGTCAAGCTGGCCGTCCTCATGGATGTGGAGATAGCGCGTGTCCTTGCTCTTGGAGGCGCGCCGCTTGGCGGCGGCATTCTTCGCGACCTTCATTGAGGTCATGGATGTCTTGCCGGCCGTTGGAACCACTCCTGTCCGCCGGGACATCACCCGCTGCGCCACTTGGCGGCATACGGCAGCACGAACAAGTACAGACCGGTGAGCAGGAGCAAGGCAAGCGGAAGCAGCGCCAAGAAGCCCACCCAGACGGCTTGTTCCTCCCGCGCCAAGGCGACGATATTGGCGATGACGGCCGCCGTAAACACGATGGACAGCCAGCGGTGGACCTGCCGAAGCCATTTGTTCCAATTCAACGGGACCTCCTTTGAAGACGAGCCGAAACGCAACGCCGCTGACTTCAATCCGTCCGCGCCAAGACCTGCTCGAGTTTCGCGAAGAACTGCGCCCATCCCGCCTTGGCGCCGCCGAAGGCCTGCTTCTGTTCCGGCCGGAAGCCTGACTGCTCCATGCGCAGGTGGGTCCCGGTGCTTGTCGGCGTGAGCGTAAAGGTCACCACACTTTCCAGATTGTAAACCGCATCATCGTGCGCAAAATTCCAAGTGTAGGAGAGTGTTCTGTTCGGCTTGACCGCGAGGACCTCGCAGTCCAACACGCCGCCCCAGTCACCGCGAAGATTGAAGCGGTGGCCGACGGCCGGCTTGAAATCGCTTTTCATCAGCCACTCCTCGATCAGGTGCGGTTGCGTGAGCGCGCGCCAGATCTTTTCCGGCGGGTGAGGGATCTCGCGTTCGATGACGACGGAGCGCGTTTCGGTCGCAGTGTTGGTCATTGGTCCATCCTTTTCAGCAAGTCTTCGAGGTCATCGAACCGGTTCTCCCAGAAGCCGGCCATCCGGCTGGTCCAGTCGATCAGCGGGGCGAGCGCGCCGAGCTGCGCGCTATAGTGGGTCTGTCGTCCTGCATGGCGGTCGTGTACCAGCCCGGCCTGCTTGAGAAGGCCGAGATGCTTTGATACGGCCGGTTGCGAGACCCCGGCCCGCGCCGTCAGAGCGCCAACCGTCTGCTCTCCCTCGCGACAGAGCCGCTCGAAAATCGCCCGGCGAGTCGGATCGGCCAGCGTTCTGAACAGCACATCGTGAGCATTTGTCATGCGAGATCGATAACCTACGGGTTATTGATTGACGCATAACCGCCGAGCTATGGGTGAGTCAAGCGGGAACTCGTTCCGGGCACCAGATGTGTGGCAGTTGCTGCGCACGGATCACCGGATCAGGAGCCGCCGCGCGCGGCGCTTGCCGAGCGCGGTGATCGCAAACGACAGCGCGATGAGCCGAAGGTCGAGCGCCAAACGCGGGTCGGCTATGTAGCGGCGATCGAGATAGAGCGACTTGCGGGCGGAGCGGGCGCCGAAGGGGATTTGTGGCGCGTGAGAGAAAACCGCTATCCGTCCGCGGGCGCTGACCGAGGTCGAATTCACGCGAGGCTTTCGATTCTCCCGGCCGCTATGATGCAATAATCGGAAACACGATTGGCGCGACGTTTCTGCGCAGTGCGTGCCCATCACACTACGCCGTCCGCCTTGCGATGGGGCTTCCGCGAACGCGCGCCGGCCATTGCGAGAAACGCAATGTGTATTGTATTATCCGTCTATACACATTCCGGCGGACCCGCGATGCGCACCAATATCGAGATCGACGACGCGTTGATGGCAGAAGCCCAGAGGGCTTCAGGACATGCAACCAAGAAGCAGACGGTAGAACAGGCACTGCGTTTGATGATCAGGCTGCAACGGCAGCATGAAGTTGACGCGGCGTTCGGCAAATATCGCTGGCGCGGCAACCTCGCCCGGAGCCGCAAAGGGCGAGCGACCGGGTGATTGTTGTCGACAGTAGCGTCTGGATCGATTTTCTGAATGGCCGGAATGCCCCTCACGTCCGGCGGCTGCGTGGGGTCCTCGGCACGGACGAAGTTATCGTGGGGGATTTGATGCTTTGTGAGGTGCTGCAGGGCCTTGGCAGCGAGCGGGCGGCTCAGGAAGTCGAGACCTTGCTGCGCCGTTTCGAAATTGTGCCAATGGCCGGCGACGCGATTGCCGTCGCAGCGGCGCGTAATTTCCGTTCCTTGCGCAGTCGCGGGATCACTGTCCGCAAGACCATCGATCTGCTGATCGGCACCTGGTGCATCGAGAACCGCAGGCCGCTGCTGCACAATGACAGCGATTTCCATCCGATGGCGCGCTATCTGGGCCTGACCGAGTTGCCGGTGACATCGTGAAAACGGTGGCATTGCGGAATTCGAAGTACCGTAGGCAGCCGGCTCGAATTTCGAACGATGGCGTGGAAGCAAATCCTTGCGGGCGCCTTAGCGTGCTCTGGCGCAAGTGGCGCGCCACGGCCGATGAAGATGGCATTATCGCTTCGCCATAGCGCTATGACACGAATGCCTGCTGCGCACCGTGATTTTCTGGCCTGCGACAGCAGGCGATATCACGCTAAGCTGTCAATCGGCCTTTCAATTGCGGTTTTCTGTCTGGCTCATTCCAGATGCCGCGATCAGCTATCAATCGCCTTGAGCCGCCCGAGTGCCTCACTCGGGTAAATTCGCCCGGTGCTCAAAGGGCATCGCTAACCCCGACGACCTATACTCGTATCACACACCGCATGTTGAGAGGTTGATCGCACCGTGCAGCAATCGGGCCATTGGCTGGACCGGGCGATGGCCTTCGTGGCCGGATTCCTTGCCGAGCTGAGAGCCGTGCGCGACCAGGCCCGTGCGGACACGGAGCGCGCGAGTCCAAGAGCGCGTTGGATCTTGACTTGGACTTCCTGGCGCAATGGGACGACGGCGGCGTCCTCGGCGGCCGGTTAGTACGACCGCTCCATCCCAAGCACATGCTGTCCGAGATAGGCCAGCACCAGGTTGGTCGAGATCGGCGCGATCTGATAGAGCCGCACCTCGCGCCACTTGCGCTCGATGTCGTATTCCTTGGCGTATGAAAACCCGCCGTGCGTCTGCATCGCGGCTTCGGCGGCCTTCCAGCAGGCTTCCGAGGCCAAGAGCTTCGCCATATTGGCATCCGCGCCGCACGGCACGTTGGCGTCGAACAGCGCGGCGGCCCGTCGGCACATCATGTCGGCGGCTTCGAGCTCCGCGTAGGCGCGCGCGAGCGGGAACTGCACCCCCTGGTTCTTGCCGATCGAGCGGCCGAACACGACGCGGCTGTTGGCGTAGTCGACCGCCTTGTTGAGGAACCAGCGGCCATCGCCCACCGCCTCCGAGGCAACCAGAATGCGCTCGGCATTCATGCCGTCCATGATGTAGCGCAGGCCCTGCCCCTCCTCGCCGATCAGATTCTCGGCGGGAATTTCCAGGTTGTCGAAGAAGATCTCGGTGGTGTTGTGGTTCACCATCGCCTTGAGCGGGCGGATGTCCATGCCGTTGCCACGCGCCGCGCGGATGTCGACGACGAACACCGACAGGCCTTCGGAGCGCTTCTTCACCTCATCGACCGGCGTGGTGCGGGCGAGCAGCAGCATCAGATCGGAATGCAGCGCGCGCGAAGTCCAGACCTTCTGGCCGTTGACGACATAGCGGTCGTTGCCCTTCTTCACGGCGCGGGTCTTCAGTTTGGTCGTGTCCGAACCCGTCGTCGGTTCGGTGACGCCGAACGCCTGCAGGCGCAGTTCGCCGCTCGCGATGCCTGGCAGATAGCGCTGCTTCTGCTCCTTGCTGCCGTGCCGCAGCAACGTGCCCATGATGTACATCTGGGCGTGGCACTGCGTCGCCGTGCAGCCGGCCAGATTGATCTCTTCCAGGATCGCGGCCGCGGCGCGGATCGGCAGTCCGCCGCCGCCGTATTCCTCCGGGATCAGCGCCGCGAGATAGCCGCCGGTCGTCAGGTCGGTGACCAGTTCGGTCGGATAGGCCGAGCGATCCTCCAGATCGCGCC
>JBBWZU010000458.1:0-4229 GCA_039649225.1 Hyphomicrobiales bacterium
TTGAGCGCGTCGTTGGCGGCGCGCGCCGGGAAGTGCTGCCGCACCTGCGCCTTCCAAAACCGCAACATCGTGGCGTAGTAAGGCGGGTCGTTGCGCAGGATCGTTTGCGCGATCATGCCGCGCACCAAGCACATCGTGGCGTTCATGACGACGCGGGTGTGATCCGGATCGGCGCCGGTCCGGCCTGCCAGCGCGGTCCACACCGCATCGAGCCCGGCGTGGAAGTCGCGCACCACCGGCACGAGATCGGCCTTGAAGCCGGGATTGTGGCGTGCCTCCGGCAGATACTCCAAGGTGACGTAGAACAGCCGGTCGGACATCATCGCCCAGATATAATCGACGATCTCGTCGCTCGAGCCGCCGCGCACCACGAAGTCCTCGGCGAAGCGATGCAGGTCGCGGGTGACGCGGCCGAGCAGGTCGGCGACCGACGCGCTGATGATCGCCTCACGGCTGGCGAAATGGTGGGTCAGTGCGCCGCGCGACACGCCGGCAAGGCGCGCGATCTCAGGCGTCGAGGTGCGGGCGATCCCGCGTTCGTGCAACAGATCGATGGTCGCGTTCATCAGCCGCGCGGAGGTGTCCGCGCTGCGCTCCTTCTGCGATCGACGCTTGCCCGCCACGACCCGTGTCCTCAACTCGTCAGCAGCTTCACGGTGGGGACCGAGTTACAAACAGTCAAGTCTGTTTTTATATTAGCGCTTCGGTTGAGACGGCGGAGCGATGGTGCCCGGAGCGCGTCCGGGCACCGCCGCGCCTCAGGCAGCCGAAGCGACCGTGGACTGGCCTTTGAAGAACGCGAGCAACTCGGCGTTCACCTGGTCCTTGAGTGTCGTGCACATGCCGTGCGGCGCGCCCTTGTAGATCTTCAGCGTCGCGCCTTTGACGATTTTGGACGACATCAGGGCGGCGGACCCGATCGGCACGATCTGATCGTCGTCGCCGTGAAGGATCAGTGTTGGCACATCGAACTTCTTCAGGTCCTCGGTGGTATCGGTCTCGGAGAACGCCTTGATGCAGAAGTACGAAGCCGGAAATCCCGCCATCATTCCCTGCAGCCAGAAGGAATTGCGCACGCCTTCCGAGATCTTGGCGCCCGGCCGGTTGTAGCCATAGAACGGCATGCTCAGGTCCTTGAAGAATTGCGAGCGGTCGGCCTGCACGCCGGCGCGGAGCCCGTCGAACACATCGAGCGGAAGGCCGCCCGGATTGGCCGCGGTCTTGAGCATCAGCGGCGGGATCGCGCCGATCAGCACCGCCTTGGAGACACGCTTGGTGCCATGACGGCCGATGTAGCGGGCAACTTCGCCGCCGCCGGTCGAATGGCCAACATGGATCGCATCCTTCAGGTCAAGCTGCGCGACAAGCTCCGCGAGATCGTCCGCATAGGTATCGAGATCGTTGCCGTGCCAGGGCTGGCTCGAGCGGCCATGCCCGCGGCGATCATGCGCGATGCAGCGATAACCTTGGCTTGCGAGGAAGAACATCTGGTCCTCGAAGGCGTCCGCGTTGAGCGGCCAGCCGTGGCTGAAGATAACCGGCTGACCTTTGCCCCAATCGTTGTAGTAGATCGTCGTGCCGTCCTTGGTGGTGATCGTGCTCATGATGATGGTCCTCGTTGGAAAGCGGATCGGGGAACTCGCCGCCGAATTTCGCGCAAAACGTCTGTCCGCACTTGCACGAGATTGCCCTGGAAGGGACGTCCTTGCGTCGTCGGCGAACTGCGCAAGAACAGTTCGCCTTGGGCAATCTTGCCCTAGCGGCGATCGCCCGCCCGGCGTTTTGATGGGCGCTCGTTTGTTTGAGGCGTGCTCAGCTGCCTGTGCTGCGCCTCGTGACAGCAATCTTAATCCAAAAGACCTCAATCCAAAAGGACGTCCAGCCATGAGCACCGCGGAAGCAAAATTGCGGCGTATCGCGCCGCTTCGGACCCCGACTGATCTGGCGCCGGGTGCCACCAAGGACATCGCGGCGGCCTTCACGGCGCTGCTTGCGGACATGTTCGCGCTCTATGCCAAGACCAAGAACTTCCACTGGCACATCTCGGGTCCGCACTTTCGCGACTACCATCTGATGCTGGACGATCAGGCGGCCCAAGTTCTGGGCACGACCGACGCCATCGCGGAACGCGTTCGCAAGATCGGCGGGACGACGCTGCGTTCGATCGGTCATATTGCCCGCCTTCAGCGCATCCGCGACAACGATGCGGACTATGTCACGCCGCTGGACATGCTGGCGGAGCTTCGTGACGACAACATCCAGCTGACCGCGGAACTGCGCGCCACGCACGGCGTATGCGACAAGCACGGCGATGTTGCCGGCGCGAGTCTGATCGAAAACTGGATTGACGAGGCGGAGGGGCGCACGTGGTTTCTCTATGAGGCAAGCCGCGCGGCGGAATCCGCCTGATCGCGGGTTGAGTAGCTTCACGCGTGAAGCCGCATGGCTGCGGGCTTCGAGCCGCGGTCTGCGCGCGTATCGCCGGACATACGCCTCACCTGGGGATTTGATCCTGTCCGCTTGCCCCGAGGTTGAATTGATCGTGCCTTGCGTTGGGCGCGGTCAGAGGCTGTTGTGACCGCACGGCCTACTGTATTGGGCCTTATGACGGGGGCCGCCGGGAGCGGCACTGCAAGTCGAAATCTGCTTTGAAAGCAGCAAGTTCCGCGCGTTCTGGTGGCCTGACACCGCCCTCGAGTGGCTGTCGTTGGGTCACCCGACGGCGCGCCTTACTTCGGCCCGCACTTAATCGGCATTTAACTAAAATTCGCCCTAATGAAGCTTCGCGGGCTTGCGAGATGCTCCGGTCGAATGTCGATCGGCGCACCGTACGTAGTCCTGCGTGCGTAGGCGTCACCGGCATGCTGAGCATCGAACATTGCCGAGGGGACGCACAATGTTGGTATCAGTACGGGTACGAGTTGAATGACATACAGTGCTGCCGCGCGTTACGACGTCACCATCCGCAACAAACAACCTCAGACCAGGAAATCCGTTCCTCAAAATCTTCTCGGTGGCATTGCGCTCGCGGGCGTCGCGCTGGCGTGCGGTTGGATTCTCTATGCCAACTTGGCGGCCAGTCGCGGCGAGGGCGATTTCGCGCCGACCCATACCGAAGTCGTGACGCGAACGAAGGCGTCCAAGATTCCGGCGGAACCTGCTCTGCCGCCCACTTCGGTCGTCGACGTCGCGCTGCTCTATTCGACCCAGCCCGTGGGCTTTGCGCCCAAGACGTTCGCGCAGAGCGTCCCGCTGAAATCGACCCTCCAATTCGCCGCGCCGACGACGCTGCGCGCCGAAATTCCGCTGCCGCAAAATACCGCCCCGCTGTCGGCGCCCGACTCACGGCTGATACAGACCGCCGTGTTGCCGAAGCCGCGCCCGCCTGAACTTGAATCGGCGCGCACCGCGAGCCTCGCTCTCCAGGCGATGGCACAGCGCGACAAGGCGCTCGCAAGCGCCGCAACCGATACCTCGATCTTCCAGAAATTCTTCGGCAAGCGCCCGGACGCCGCGCCGGCCCTCGCCTATGCGGCGACCGATGGCGGTGTGTTCAACAACGGACAAAGCATCACATCCGGCCGTTCGTTGGCGAGCGACGGGCAGACCGCAATCTACGACATCTCGGCACGGACGGTTTACATGCCGGACGGAACCAAGCTGGAGGCGCATTCCGGTTTTGGTGATTTGCTCGACGACCCGCGTCACGTGCAGGTGAAAATGCGCGGCGCGACGCCGCCGCACGTCTATGAGCTGACGATGCGCGAACAGCTCTTCCATGGCGTGCAGGCGCTGCGGCTGACGCCGGTCGGCGGCGAAGGCGAGATCTACGGTCGCACCGGTCTGCTTGCGCACACCTATATGCTTGGGCCGAATGGCGACTCGAACGGCTGCGTGTCGTTCAAGAACTATGACGCGTTTCTCAAGGCCTACGTGAACAACAAGGTCAAGCGGCTGGTCGTTGTGGCGCGGATGAGCTAATCCAAAGGCGTGCGGCAACGCCTGGGTTTTGATGTCTTCTCTGCGATCGTTGGTTGATGCTCTGGCATGGCTCGGGCGGCGCGGTACAAGCACGCTGCCGCTGATGGCGGTCATCGGGATTGCGCTGCCGGTGCTCGGGACCCTGCTCAAGCCTTTCGTCGCGCTCGCGGTGTTCCTTCTCCTTGTCCTGGCCTTCCTGCGCGTGGATTTGGCGGCTTTGCGCGATCACGCCAGGCGCCCCCTGATTG
>JBBWZU010000498.1:0-3846 GCA_039649225.1 Hyphomicrobiales bacterium
ACCGAGGCGATGAAGGACGGCTCGGACGCGGTATCCGATTGGCCGCTGATCAATGCGCTGCTCAATTGCGCCAGCGGCGCCACCTGGGTGTCGTTCCACCATGGCGGCGGCGTCGGCATCGGCTATTCGCAGCACGCCGGCATGGTGATCGTTGCCGACGGCACGGGCGATGCGGCGCGGCGGCTGGAGCGCGTGTTGTGGAATGATCCGGCCACCGGCGTCATGCGCCACGCCGATGCGGGCTACGAGGCGGCGATCGACTGGGCCAAGCAGAAGGGGCTGAAGCTGCCGAGTTTATAGCTTCACAAACTCGCCCAGCTCCCGATCCAGCACCTCGAGCATTCCGCTGGCGATATCGAAATAGGCGCCGTGAAGCTGGATGCTGCCGCGGCCCTCGAGGATCTGGATGCACGGGAATGTGCGCAGATTCGCGAGCGAGGTCTTGATCCCCTCGCGCTCGAGCGCGCCGCGCAATGCGGCGGCGGGCTTGCCCTCATGCGCGGCAACGACCTTCTCGCGCGCATCATCGAGCATCGACATCCAGTTGCGGATGAATTCCGCCTTGGTCTGCTTCGCCGCATCATGCTCCAGGCATGCGCGCACGCCGCCGCAGCCCGAATGGCCGAGCACCACGATATGTTTCACCCGAATGTTCAGCGCGGCGAACTCGAGCGCGGCCGAGACGCCGTGAAATTTGCCCTGCGTTTCGAACGGGGGCACGAGGTTCGCGACATTGCGCACCACGAACAGCTCGCCCGGCATCGCCGAAAATAGAGTCTCAGGATCGACCCGGCTGTCGGAGCACGACACGATCATCACGTCGGGGTTCTGCCCCTCGGCGGCGAGCTTTTCATAGTGATCCTGGTTCGGCGCGAAGTGGCGGTGCTTGAAGCGCCGAAACCGGTCGGCGAGATGATCTGGGAAATGCTTCATGACAGTTTCAATGCGCCTCTGCCGCGAGGACCGCCTCGGCGCGAATTTCCTCCGTGAGCCTGGCCTTCAGAGTTGAAAACTCCGGGCTGGTCTTGACGGTGTAATGGCGCGGATAGGGGAGTGCAATCGGGACGTCGGCCTTGATGCGGCCGGGCCGCGCGCTCATCACGACGACACGGGAGGCGAGGAAGATCGCCTCCTCGATGTCGTGGGTCACGAACAGCACGGTCTTGCGCTCGCGTTCCCAGATGCCGAGCAGCAGTTCCTGCATCAGTGCGCGGGTCTGGTTGTCGAGCGCACCGAACGGCTCGTCGAGCAAGAGGATCGCCGGATTGTTGGCGAGCGCGCGCGCAATCGCAGTGCGCTGCTGCATGCCGCCCGAGAGTTGCTTTGGATAGTGGTTGGCGAATGACGTCAGCCCAACGCGCGTCAGCCACTCGCCAACGACGCGCGACCGTTCGGTTGCCGGCACGCCCCTCTCGCGCAACCCGAATGCGACGTTGTCGGCGACTGTGAGCCAGGGAAACAGCGTATAGGATTGAAACACCATGCCGCGGTCGGGGCCGGGACGGGTGACCGGTTTGCCGTCGAGCATGATGCGGCCCGTGGTCGGCGTGTCGAGCCCGGCGACAAGGCGCAAGAGCGTGGACTTGCCGCAGCCCGATGGCCCCAGGATCGTGACGAAGTCATTGTCGCCGACGGTGATCGTGGCTGGCTCCAGCGCGCGCGTCGGCGCACCGCCGCGTACGCCCGGGAAGACACGCGATGCGTTCTCGATCAGGAGCTTGCTCACGCAAAACTCCACGGAAACAGCTTGCGATTCGCCGCCTTGAACAGAAAGTCCGACACCAGCCCGATCACGCCGATGACGATGATGCCGAAGATGATCTGTCCGGTGGCGAGCAGCGCCTGGCTGTCGATGATCATGTGGCCGATGCCGGACGACGAGCCGATCAGTTCGGCAACGATCACATAGGTCCAGGCCCAGCCGAGCACGAGGCGCAGGATCTCGAAAATGTCCGGCGCGGCCGAAGGGATCAGCACGCGCGCCAGAATACCTTGATCGCGGGCGCCGAGCGTCAGCGCGGCTTCGACCAGATCGCGCCGCACGCTGCCGACCGTGACGGCGACCATCAGGATGATCTGGAAAACCGAGCCGATGAAGATGACGAGCAGTTTCTGCATCTCGCCGATCCCGGCCCACAGGATCAGCAGCGGAATGAAGGCCGACGCCGGCAGGTAGCGGGCGAACGACACGAATGGCTCGAAGAACGCCTCGATCGGCTTATAAGCGCCCATCAAGACCCCGATCGGCACGGCGACGAGGGCCGCAAGCACGAAGCCGCCGACCACGCGCCAGATCGTCATGCCGATGTCGAACAGGAAGCCCTGCTTGGTGATGAGCAGCTTGCCGTCCTCGATCATCGTGAGCGGATCGGCCAGAAAGGTCTTCGACACATGGCCGCCGAGCGTTGCCCACGCCCAGGCGGCGAAGAACAGCACGAAAAACAGGAGACCGAGGACGACCTTGGCCGGCGTTGACACGGGGGCGAGGGGTTTCATGATTGCTTTCTTCCCCTCTCCGGGTTTCACCGGGAGCGGGGAAGCAAGAGTTCAGCACATCGCTTATTGCACAAACTTCGGATCGGCGAGCTTCGAGAGGTCCGGGATCGCCTTGATGACGCCGATCTCGAGCAGCAGGTCTGCCGCATCCTTGGTGAAGGCCGCGTGCTCGCCGGTGAAGAACTTCTGGTTGGCTTGCCTGTCCTGCCAGCGCAGATATTTCGCCGACTCGCCGAACTTTTCGCCGGTCTGCTTCACGTCCGCGCCCATGATCTCGTAAGCCTTCGCCTGATCGGTCTTGATCATGTCGAGCGCGTCGAAATAGCTCTTGGTCAGCGCCTTCACGGCCGCCTCGTTCTCCGAAATGAACTTCGGCGTGCAGCCGAACGTGTCCATCACCATCGGATAGTCGAGCGTCGTGGCGATGATCTTGCCGGCCTCGGGCTTCTCGCGCACCGCTGAGAGATACGGCTCGTAGGTCGCGGCGGCGTCGTTCTGACCCGCGATGAAGGCCTGCGCGGCCGGGCCCGGCTCCATGTTGACGACGGTGACGTCCTTCACCGACAGGCCGTTCTTCTTCAGGAACCAGGCGACGAGGAAGTAGGGCGAGGTGCCGGGCGCCGAGGCCGCGACGGTCTTGCCTTTGAGGTCCTTGATCGATCCGAGATCCTTGCGCACCACGAGGCCGTCGGCGCCATAGGACTTGTCGAGTTGGAACAGCTGCGTGGTCGCGACGCCGTTCGCGTTCCACACCACCCAGGTCTCGACCGTGGTGGCGGCGCACTGCACGTCGCCCGATGCGATCGCCAGATGGCGGCTCGCCTGCGGGATCTTCTTGATGGTCACGTCGAGGCCGTTCTTGGCGAAGATGCCGGCTTCTTTCGCCAGCGTCAGCGGCGCAAAGCCGGTCCAGCCCGAAATGCCGATCGCGACCTTGGTCTGCGCCATCGCAGGCGCGGCGATTATGGTCGCGCCGAGCAGGGCGGCGGTCCACAGCGATTTCATTGAGGTTTCTCCGTTCTGAAAGGGGTTTGAGAATGCGACCACGCCGCCCGGGGTTGAGTCAAATCCGCGTGTGCACTGCGGCAAATACGCCGCAGCGGACCGCGCCGCCGCAGGCGTTACCTGGGATGGCCGTCACGGCATGTCGTTCAGCGGCGCTCATCTACACTAGAGCATGTTTAAACTCTAGCCGCTCGTCGATTTAGAGCTGTTGTAACTTGAACATCGTGATCTTTTCTCCGGCAATACATATCGTTTACAAACGTGATGCGTTGCCGTGTTGTCCTGCGCTGTCCCTCGTCGCATGATCGCGCGTGAGATCGCTTTGCTATTTCGAAGGCCGTGGTT
>JBBWZU010000503.1:0-4468 GCA_039649225.1 Hyphomicrobiales bacterium
GCGCGCATCATTCTCGGGAAGCTTGGCGAGTCGCTCAGCCAGCAATTCGTCATCGACAATCGTGGCGGAGCGGGCGGAACCATCGCGGAAGCGGTCGCCGCCAAGGCCGAACCCGATGGCTACACCATTCTCTATGACGCCACCGCGTTCTCGGTGAACCCGTTCCTCTATCCGAAGCTTTCCTTCGACTACATCAAGGATTTTCAGCCGGTCTTCCTCGCCTCGCTGGTGGCCAATCTGCTGCTCGTGAACAATTCCGTTCCGGCGAAAACCGTTGCCGACGTGATCGCGCTCGCCAAGGCTTCGCCCGATGGGCTCGACTTCGCATCGTCAGGCAACGGCACCGTGCAGCATCTCTGCCTCGAGATGTTCCGGCACATGACCGGCACCAAGATCAATCACATTCCCTATCGGGGCGGCGGCCCGGCGCTCAACGACGTGATGGGCGGACAGGTGAAGTTCTTCTTCTCGAACGGCTCGGCGTCGATCGGCCAGGTGCAGGGCGGCGCCGTCAAAGCGCTCGCGCATACCGGCAAGGGCCGGCTCGGCACGCTGCCCGATCTGCCGCCGGTGTCCGACACCATCCCGGGTTTCGAAGCCTATGAGTGGAATGGCGTGTTCGTGCCGACCGGCACGCCGCCGGAGGTCGTCCAAAAGCTCAACACCGGGCTCAATGCGACAATCAACGAGCCGGAGGTGATCGAGCGGCTGAAGAAACTCAATGTCGAGTCCCGGCCCAACACCCCGGAGGAATTCCGCGTTTTCGTGGCGGCCGAGATGGAGAAATGGAGCCGCGTCGTGAAGGAAGCCAACATCAAGCTGCAGTGATGTTGGCTTGACGTGAAGACGCCGCGCGTGCGCTCAGCGAAACTTCACGTCCGTGCAGTTCGCTTTCATCTGGCGCCGGACGCGATCCGGGATCGCCGGAAAGAACGTAAGCCCGGTCAAGTCCTCGATCGTCCCGATACCAATCTTGTGCGCCTGGATATAATCGAAGGTGCGGCCACTGGCGTAGCGTCCGGTATGATCGATGTTCTCGAACAGGATCGCGAAGGCGTGCTGGCTCTTCGGGTCGTAGATGATCTTGTACATGCCGGCCGGCACCGCGACCCCCGCCGTGCATTCCGCCTTCTTGTTCTTGTGATTTTCCGGGCAAATCGATTCCTGGCTCGGCACCGGCAATTCAATCGAGCTTTTGCAGACGTCGGTCTTGCCGCTGATCTTGATCGGCTTTGAGTCCGGCGGCACCGGTCCGGTGATGACATAGAGCTCAGGCCGGTCGCCGGTCACCAGCTTGCGTACGTGTGTTTCGAGCGAACGCCAGATGCTGCGATTGAAGCCCTTGCCGACCTGCGGGACCGCGTTCGAGAAGAAAAACGTATCGTCGAGCGCCTCCTGATCGCCGTGAAAATCGGCAGCGGGCGCATTGTGGCCCTTGTCGAAGCCGCTGCCGTCATAGTCGGCCGGTTGCGCCGCCTTTTCCGGCGGCTTGATGGCCGGGTCCGCCTTGAAGTCCTGATCCTCGCGGATGGCATCGCCAGTCACCAAGGCCGGCGTCAGACGTTCGATCACCCAATCCGGCGCCTTGTTGTTATCATTGTGCCCCGTGATGTAGCCGCGATGGCATATCCGCGTGGTGCGATGGTCACCCGGGTTGGGTGCGGGCAAGCCGATCTCCGACCAGATTTTCTTGCACGCGTTCGGATCGGTGTCGTTCGTTTCGGCGATGGCGTTTGCGCCAAGCGCAATGGAGAAGAGCAGCGCGAACGGGAAGCTGATGCACCGCGGCATGGCCGTGTTCTCCGGATCGCGTTATTTCTTTACGGTGACCTTCGTGCCGGATTCGTCTTCTTCGGTGATCTCCACATCCGGTTTCTTTTTCTGCGATCCACTCATTCCCTTGGAGACAAGGAAGCTGCCTCCGCTGATCCCGAGCAGGCCGAGCACATTGTTCGGGATATCGACGAAAGTGCCGGCCTCGATCGACAGAAGGAGGTAGAGGCCCGCGATCACGAAGGTGAAGATCAGGAACTGAAACCGCGAGAGACTCGCCTTGCCGTAAAGTGGCGCTCGTCTTGCGCCTTCCGTCGGTGCGTCCGCCGGCTCGGCCAGCAGGCCCCTCAGGCTGATTTCATCGTTGTAGATCTTCCACAACACCATCAGGGCGAACAGCAATACGATGATGGCGAAAATCGCCAGGCTGATGAGCGAGATGAGTTGAGCATTCATGGCGACCCCCTAATTTCCGCGGGCGATCTTGCCGGCGAGGTAGACTGCGTTTCCGCCTGTGAGCAGGTTGATCAGCGTTTCTGGAACGTCCGGAAGCGAGGGATGCGCGGTCGAAACGTCCGCGTGCAGCGCGACCATGGCGTAGCCGATGATCACCGCGGGAAAGCTCGCCATCGCAAGCACCCGCTCCGGCGCGACGCCGGAATCAGATTCGTTTTGCAGCAGCATTCCGGCGGCGAAAATGTCGCCATTGAGCACACGCATGACGATCAGCACTGTCAGCAGCGCGAACCAAATCAGCAAGCCGGCGGCAAACAAGCTCGCGATGGTCGTCATCGAGACCCCCGTCCCAGAGAGTGGAATTCTAGCACGCCGCCCTAAGGTAGCAATAGCTTGGGTTGTTTTCGTACCTGCGTGCCACTTGTTGCTAAGATGTTCCAGCCGCTTGGTACGGCAGCCACGGGTCGCCTTCGTGATTGCGATCCAGCCGGCAGTGATCGCCACAGGCGCGCTGAACGCATGCGAGCCGTGCACGGCCGCGCGATTGACGGTTTTTCAGCGCGATGATTGTCTCGCCCGACGCCGCAAAGGTCGCGCATTTCCGCACGCAGGAGCGAAACTTGAACACCCGCATGACGCGTCGGTCGGTGATGCTCATCGCCGCCGCCACCGGTCTGATCGGCGCGCCGAGATTGGCGCGCGCGGCGTTTCCCGAGCGGGTGCTGCGCATCCTGGTCGGTTTCGCGGCCGGCGGCACGGTCGACACCATCGCGCGCATTCTGGCGAACGCGCTCGGCCCGATCCTCGGCCAGCAGGTGATCGTCGAGAACAAGCCGGGCGGCTCGGGGAGCATCGCGGCGAATGCCGCGATCTATGCCGAGCCCGACGGGCATACGCTGCTGTTCGGGATATTCTCGCTTGCGGTCGCGCCGGCGCTCACCAAGCTCTCTTACGACACCACCCGGGACCTGACGGCAATCTCGCAGGTCGCGAGCGTGCCGCTGTTGATGTTCGCGGGCGGCAGGACGCCGTTCAACAGCGTTGCCGATGTGGTGGCCGCCGCCAAGGCCGTGCCGGGCACGGTCACTTATGCGTCCGGCGGCGTCGGCTCGTCGGCGCACATGGCGGCCGAGCTGTTCTCGCGCCGCACCGCAATCAAAATGGTGCATGTGCCGTTCCGCGGCAGCGCGGCCGCGATTCAGTCGCTGGTCGCCGGCGAGGTGCAGCTTCTGTGGGACACGCCGACCGCGCAGACGCGCAACTTCGTCGATGACAAGCAGCTCAAATCGCTTGCCGTGATGACGCGCGCGCGGCTGCCGGCGTTCCGCGAAACGCCGGCGATCGGCGAAGCGGGGCTTGGCGACGATCTTGAAGTTCAGGCCTGGCAGGGCGTGCTGGTGCGTTCCGGCACGCCGCCCGCCATCATCGAGACGCTGCACAAGGCGATCGTGCAGGCGATGGTCTTGCCCGACACCAGGAGCCGCATCGAGGCGATGTCGGTCGAGCCGATGGCGACCGATCCGGCGGCGTTCGATGCCTTCTTCAAGTCCGAGGTGGTGCGCTGGACCGATGTCGCGCGGCGCGCGGGGTTGAACGCGCAATAGCGCGCACCGCCGCGCTTGCGATACAGTCGGCCGCAATTTTGGGGAGGTCGCATGCGTCACGCCAGGGTGGTGAATCTCGGTGTTGAAACACTCTTTGTTGCGCTTGGCGGCCCGGCATCGGCGGATTGGCCGGACGACAAGCCGATCGAGATCGTGGTCGGCTTCGCGCCGGGCGGCGGCACCGATCTGCTCGCGCGCCGGATCGCGCCCGCCATCGCCAAACATCTTGGCGGCAAGGCGAACTTCGTGATCGTCAACCGGCCCGGCGCATCGGGTGAGCTCGCGCTGGTCGGGTTGTCTCGCTCGGCCCCGAACGGCTACGCGCTCGGAATCATTTCGGCGCCGTCGTTCCTCACGGCCGCGCTGCATCACAAGCCACAATATGACGCTGCTGCGCTCGCCGTGCTGGCGCGCGTGGTGGAAGACCCGACCGTCATGGTCATCCGCGCCGATAGCCCGATCAAAACGCTCGGCGATCGCGTCGCGCAACTCAAGGCAAAGCCCGGAGCGGTCACGCTCGGCAACAACGGGCTTGGCACCAATGGCCATATGGCGGCACTCGCGCTGCAGGCGGCCGGGCAGGTGGAACTCAACCTCATCCCGTTCAAAGGCACCTCGGACGCGCGCACCGCGCT
>JBBWZU010000526.1:0-3616 GCA_039649225.1 Hyphomicrobiales bacterium
GCGCGCAGTTTCGGCGGCCGATGCGCGCCGCCCGGATACAGCAGGTGAACCGGTATCTCTTCGGTTTCATGTGCGATGAGAATGCGCGCCACGGCGCCGCGCGCGAGCGCGTCGACCGCCTGATAGCTGAACACGCGCGTGATGCCGATGCCGGAGGTGGCGGCGTCGATCGCGGCTTCGGCCGTCGTCACGGTGAGGCGCGGCACGACCCGCACGGTCCGGCCGGCAAATTGCCACTGCTGACCGCCGACGCCGCCGAACACGATGACATCGTGGCCCGCAAGATCATCCGGCTGCTGCGGCGTGCCGCGCCGCGCCAGATAGTCCGGCGCCGCAACCGCCACCCGGCGCAGGTGTCCGAGCCTCGTGGCGATCGCGGATGAGTCGGCCAGCGTGCCGATGCGGACCGCCGCATCGATCCCCTCCTCGACCAGATCCACCGGACGGTCGAGCAGCATCAGCCGCACCGTCACGTCGGGAAACTTTTCCAGGAATTGCGTGACGATCGGCAGCACGTGCAGTCGCCCGAACAAAATCGGCGCCGTTACGGAAAGCTCGCCGCGCGGCGCCACACCAAATCCGGCCGCCGCCTGCTCGATTTCGGAGAGGTCGGCGAGCACGCGGCGCGCGCCGGCAAGGAAGCGCTCGCCCGCATCGGTGAGGCTGACAGCGCGCGTGGTGCGGTTGATGAGGCGCACGCCGAGCCGCGCTTCGAGATCGGCCACCGCGCGCGTGATCGCGGTCGGCGAGCGATTCAGCCGCCGCGCCGCGGCGACGAAACTCCCCTGCCCGGCCACCTCGGCAAAGACCTCGATGTCCTCGATGCGATCCACATTATACCGATTATCGCAATAATCACTTGCGAGCAAGAAGCATTATCTCGCGGCGGATTGCGACTAGGTTTGGCTGAGCGAGAGGTCCGCCATGAACAACAGCGCCATCGTTTTTTCGCCCGCCGTCCGCCGCGCCCAGGCCGAGCACGGCACCGCGCACGCGTATGACCGCAGGATCGAGGCCGGCTTTCCCGACAGCGTGACGCCGGAGCTTGCGGCCTTCATCGCCGAGCAGGACACCGCGTTTCTCGGCACCGCCTCGGCCGACGGCGCGCCTTACATTCAGCACCGCGGCGGCCCGAAGGGCTTCATCAAAGTGGTCGACGCGCATACGCTCGGCTTTGCCGACTATCGCGGCAACCGGCAGTACATCACGCTCGGAAACCTGTCCGAGAACGACCGCGCCTATCTGTTCCTGCTCGATTTCTCGCGCCGCCAGCGCATCAAGCTATGGGGCCGCGCGCGCGTGGTCGAGAACGACGATGCCTTGATCGCGACGCTGTTCGACCACGGCTACAAGGCCAAGCCCGAGCGGGTGATCCTGTTTGCCATCGAGGCCTGGGACGTGAATTGCTCGCAGCACATCACGGCGCGCCTGTCCGAACAGGACGTCGAGCAGATGGCATCGACGATCCAGGAACGGTTTGCGGCCCTGGAGGCCGAGAACGCGCGCCTGCGCGCCGTGCTCGAGCAGGCGCAGCAAGGCCGATAGGACCAATTTTCTCCAATTGTGCGCCTGGCGCGGCTCTGCTGTGGTGTCTCTTGCGCCCCTATCCTGAGGAGCGAGCTCGTATCGTAGCCCTCATCCTGAGGGCCATGTGCAGCATGGCGTCTCGAAGGACGAGGGCGGGCGCTCTGCGTTTGCGGCCATCCTTCGAGACGGCCGCTACGCGGCCTCCTCAGGATGAGGGTGACGTTTGTGGCCATTTCAGGAGGCGTGCATGTCCGTCGTCAGAATCCCCGTTGTTGTCCTTGCCGCAGCGCTTATCCTCGGCCTCGCGCCGCAGGCGGTGGCGCAGACGGCGCAGCAGCGCGCGGCCTGTCAGGGCGACGCCAAAAAGCTCTGCGCCGGAGTGGCGCCGGGCGGCGGCCGGATCCTGGAGTGCCTCGCCAAACAGAAGGGCGGCCTGTCCGATCCGTGCAAGGCGGTGGTCGAGGCTCAGGGGAAATGAGCCAAGGCAAATAAGCCTGCCATTGCGGAGACTTGCCCGCCGTCCGGCAACCCTCCGGTAACCACGGATCGCCCCGCGGTGGCTTTGTTCGGCTTTTTATCGTCGCCGTTTGAACCTTCTTATGACCCGTCGCGTCTACTTCACATAGGGGACGCGGCGGCGCTTGCTTTGGCTCAAAGCTAAGACAAGCGGGTGGACTGTCGAAATCCCCACGACAACAAGGGGATTTCCAATGCGGCTCACTCTCGCAATCGCCCTCACGGTCAGCGCCCTGTCCACCGCTGCCTTTGCCCAATCCGCCGAAGATCAGCAGGCCTGCATGAACGACGCCTTCCGCGTCTGTTCGGCGACGATCCCGGATCGCGCCCGCACCACCGCCTGTATGGTCCAGAAGAAGAGCCAGCTCAGCGCCGCCTGCCAGGCCGTGATGGCCAAGTACGCGCCGCCCGAGGCGGCTCCGGTCCAGGCCGCGGCGGACAACAAGCCGACGCACTCGATACCGGCCCGCAGCGCGACCAAGAACGTGTCGTTGAAGTCCGTCCGGATGGCCGGCAACTCCGGCCGCCCCGGCAAGCCACTCAACATCCTGATGCGCTAAGGCCGCGACACCCGAAACGTGAGGCGGGCTGGACCTTTGCCCGCCTGACCGCCATATGGTGCCCCTGGACGGCACCATGAACCACGACTCCTATCCCGACAGCTATATCCGCGGCATCCTCAACACCGTGAAGACCATCGCGATGGTCGGCGCGTCGGCGAAGGACAACCGCCCGAGCTATTTCGCCTTCAAATATCTGCTCGAGCGCGGCTACCGGATGATCCCGATCAATCCGGGCCTCGCGCCCAAGGATCTGCTCGGGCAACGGATCTACGCGCGCCTGTCCGAGATCCCCGAGCCGATCGACATGGTCGACGTCTTCCGCGCCTCGCAATACGCACTGCCGATCGTCGAGGAGGCGCTGACGCTCACGCCGAAGCCGCAGGTGATCTGGATGCAGCTCGGCGTGCGCAACGACGAAGCCGCCGCGCTCGCCGAAGCCAACGGCATCAAGGTGGTGATGAACCGCTGCCCCAAGATCGAGTACGGACGGCTCTCATCGGAAATCTCCTGGATGGGGATCAACTCGCGCACGCTCTCCTCGAAGAAGGCCAAGATGATGGGCGGCGGCGTCCAGCGCATGTCGCTCAACCGCACGACGACGGCCGGCGGCACGACCGAGGCGACCGACCGCGCATCGCGCGAAAGCAGCGAATAGCGAGTGGCGAATGGCGAATAGTTTGTAGGGCGGGCAAAGCTTACGCCGCAGCGATAGCGGAGGCGCAAGCGTGCCCGCCGATTTGCACGCTGAATCGCCGCATTCACTTTTGCCGCCCTTGACGCCCGACCCCGGTCCGATAAACCCGTACGCCAAACACCTTCCGCAACAGCGAGGACGCCATGACCGAACGCACGCCCGGCTTCAATACGCTCGCCATTCATGCCGGCGCGCAGCCGGATCCGACGACGGGCGCGCGCGCAACGCCGATCTACCAGACGACGTCGTTCGTGTTCGATGACGTCGATCATGCGGCCTCGCTGTTCGGCCTGCAGGCGTTCGGCAACATCTATAC
>JBBWZU010000528.1:0-3500 GCA_039649225.1 Hyphomicrobiales bacterium
GGTCGTCGACCACGACGACTTCATCGACCTTGCCGTGCCATTGTTTTGCGAACATGCCTATCGTCGCCGAGCCGCAGCCGACGCGCATGCGCTCTTCGGTGACGCCGTTGACGATGGGCGGACGGCCCGCCTGTACGATCACGTTCGCGCCGCCGTCGATGGTCAGTTCGACCGGCTTGCAGTTGCTGAGGTCCATCAGCGTGTCGCAGGTGACGCGGCCCTCCTTCTTGGAGCCACCGGTCAGATGATGCACGCCGCCGAGCGAGAGCATCTGCGAGCCATATTCGCCGGTGGTGACATGGCCGATCGCCTCGTCCTGCACCCGGACGGCCGCGGTTTCCGGGCCGAGGAAGCGATCGGTGTCGATCTTTACCTTGACGCCGCAGTAGCTGAAAATTCCCTCGGTCACGACCGTGACCATGTCGACGCCGTCGATCTGCGACGACACGATGAAAGGCGCCGGCTTGTAATCCGGATAGGTGGTGCCGGCGCCGATCGCGGTCACGAAGACGCTGCGCTCGGGGACCAGCGTGCCGTCCCATTCGCCGCCGGCCTGAAACGGCACCAGCCGGCCACCATGCGATAGTGTGCGCTCGAGCACGACATGCGGATCGACGCGCACCAGTTCGCCATTGTGATTGGCATAGCGGTCGCAGGCGCCGGCGGCGCCGGGCCTGATGTAGCACATCACCGGACACGCATCGCAGCGTATCTTGTCGGCGTTCGTGTCGGCGGTTGGTGCTTCAGTCTGCATGAACGAACTCATCGGACCGGCTTCGAGTCTTCGAAGCCAAATCGGTATCAATATGCGGCAGCGCGAGTTGGGCGCCGGGAGCACTCAGGGTCCGGCGCCGGCCTTTTGTTCGTATACAAACGATTTTGCGCGCAGATCAGAAGCCTGTCAATCGCCGCGGCAACCGATTATCGCCTGCGCGCGATTGCCTTGCGCAGCGCCTCGAATACCCGTCCGTCGTCGGACTGCGACACATTGAACCGCAGAAAGCTGGTTGCCGATTGCGACAGGCTAAAAGCGTTGCCGGGGGCGAGAACGATGTTCTCTGCCAGTGCCTCTCGGGCAACGTCTGCCGCATCAATGCCGTCCGGCAACCGGCTCCATAAAAACATACCGGCCTGAGGTTCGAGCCATGGTTCGATGCCGAGGGATTTCAGCCAGGTGTTCACCTCGCTCATGGCGCGAGACAGGCGCAGGCGCAGCCCTTCAATGTGCTTCCGGTAGCTGCCGTCACGCAGGACATTGAAGACCAATTCGGCGGCAAGGCGTCCGCCGCCAAAAGACGTGGCGATCTTCAGGTCGATCAATCCCTCGATCCAATCGGGGCGTGCCGCGATGAACCCGCAGCGAGCCGCGGCAGACAAGGTTTTGGAAAAGCTGCCGATATGGATCACGCGCGCGAGGCCGTCAAAGGCCGCCAGCCGGGGCGCCAACGTATGCTCGAAATCAGCGAAGATATCGTCCTCGATAATGGTCAGGCCGAACTGTTCGGCAAGCTTCAGCACCCGGTGCGCCGTCACGGGCGAGAGCGTGGCGCCGGTCGGGTTGTGGATGGCCGAATTCGTGATGTAGAGCCGCGGCCTATGCGCATCGAGAGCCTGCGCGAACAGCTCCATATCCGGCCCCGCCGGCGTATAGGGAACGCTGATGATGCGGGCCCGATGGGCGCGCAGCAGCGCATGGAAATTGAAATAGCAGGGATCGTCCACCAGGACCGTGTCTCCCGGCTCAAGCAGGAATCGGCATAACAGATCGATCGCCTGCGTCCCCGACTCGGTGAGCATGATCTGGCCCGGCGAAGCTTCGATGCCGCGATCGCCCATCCGCCGTGCGATGAGCTGGCGCAAAGGGGGCAGTCCGAGGGGAGCGCCGTAATCGGCCAGCGCCGGACCAGAGGCCCGCGACAGTGTTCGAAGTGCACGGCGCACGCCATCTTGCGGCAACCAGGACGACGGCAGCCAGCCGCAGCCTGGCTTCAGGTCGGCGTCCTCGGCTTCAAGCGATTGGCGCGAAACCCAAAACGGATCAATCGCCCGATCCAGTTTCGGTCCGATTTCCGATAACGCCAGAGGCGCCACCTGGCTCGCCACATAGAACCCGGAGCCGGGGCGAGACTGGATCAGCCCTTCGGCGACCAGCCGATCATAGGCCTCGACCACCGTGGACGTGGACACCTGCATGGTGCCGGCAAAAGACCGGACCGAGGGCAACTTGTCGCCGGGTGTCAGGCTGCGGCCGGCAATGCGTTGCCGTATGGCGGTCATGACCATCGACGTGCGCGTCGCGCTCTCCGCCTTTTCCAGCATCTGTACTGTATCCGATGCCATAACAGTTCATCCAAACTGTATCGGACTGTCACTGGAATCGCCAGCCGCCGTCGTCGATAAAGGCCTATGACGGAGCTTCAGATGGACCGAACGGTGAGCGGATGGATCAATGGATTCATCGGGGTCGTGATCTTCAGCGGATCGCTCCCGGCCACGCGCGTGGCGGTGCTGCAATTCGACCCGGTCTTTCTCACCGTCGCGCGCGCGGCTATTGCGGGCGTGCTGGCGCTCGGCCTGCTGTTGGCGTTCCGGGAAAAGCGTCCCTCGCGCGGTGATATCGTCTCGCTTATGATCGTTGCCCTCGGCGTCGTTGTCGGCTTTCCGCTGCTGACGGCACTCGCGCTCCAGCACATCACCTCGGCGCACTCCATCGTCTTTATCGGATTGCTTCCTCTATCGACGGCGATCTTCGGCGTGGTGCGCGGCGGTGAGCGGCCGAGGCTCGCATTTTGGATATTCTCGGCTCTCGGCAGCGCATTGGTGGCCGGCTTCGCCCTCACGCAGGGGCTGACGGCTTCGCCGATCGGCGATGCCTTGATGCTTGCCGCCATCATCGTTTGCGGGCTCGGCTACGCCGAAGGCGCCAAACTGTCGCGCACTCTGGGCGGCTGGCAGGTGATCTCCTGGGCGCTTGTCCTGTCGCTTCCGGTGATGATCGCGCTATCGATTGTCTACCTGCCGCCGACCTCGTCCGGCATCGCGTTGCCGGCCTGGCTCAGCCTTGCCTATGTGTCGCTCTTTAGCATGTTGATCGGTTTCGTTTTCTGGTATCGCGGCCTTGCACAAGGCGGCATCGCCGCCGTGGGCCAATTGCAACTGCTGCAGCCCTTCTTCGGTCTCGCCCTCGCGGCAACGCTGCTGCATGAGCCCGTGACCTGGATGATGCTGGCGGTCACCGCCGCGGTCATCTTGTGCGTGGTGGGTGCGCGACAATTCGCCAGGTAGAAGCCACGATGACGGCCGCGCTTGCACGTTTGTATACAAACAGTATCATCGCGCAGCGCAGCCAATCGGACCATGAGCATGACGCAGACGGCGATCCGCCTCACGGTCAACGGCCGGATCCACGACGTCGATGCCGCCCCGGATACCGCCCTGCTCTATGTGCTGCGCAACGACCTGGAACTGAACGGACCGAAATTCGGCTGCGGCCTCGGCGA
>JBBWZU010000538.1:0-4915 GCA_039649225.1 Hyphomicrobiales bacterium
GATCCCATCGACCGGCTGGAGAAGATGGCGGTCGTGCTCGGCGAGAAAGCGCGGATGACCGACGCCGAGACCGCCGAGCTGATGGAGATCAAGCAGCTCGGCTGGCTCGCCCGTGACGGCGTCGGCCTCGAGCGCACCTTCCTGATCGAAGGGCTCGGCACCAAGACACTCACCCCCGCCGCGGTGACGCGGATGACCGATCTGCGCGGACGCGCCGATGTGTCCTGGTCGGTCGTGCGCGAGCTCGGTGCGCGGGTGGGCGTTCCGGCCGATGTCGCAGCCGCGATCAAGGCCGCCCAGGAGACCACCTTCGTCAAATACCACAAGGTGCGCGCCGAGGTGCTTGATGCGCTCAATAACGGCAAGCCGATGCCGATGACTAGCGACGAATTCAACACGATATCGGTCGCGGCGACGGACGCGGCCGCGGCCGTTCCCAACGCCGCGCTGGTCGCCACGCAGCGCCACGCCGAAGCCAAGCTTGAGGACGCCAACCGCAGCCTGATGATCTATTCGGCGGTGTTCGCCGCCGCGATCGCCTTCGGCATTTTCGGCTTCGTGACCGTGCGCCGCCGCGTCAGCCGTCCGATCACCAGGGTGACCGCCACGATGCGGCGCCTGATCGCCGGCGACCTGTCGGCCGGCGCCTCCGAGGTGAACCGTGGCGATGAGATCGGCGAGATGGTCGCGGCTGTGGAAGTGTTCCGCGCCAACATGCTCGACGCCGAGCGCATGCGCGGCGAGCAGGAAACGCAAAAACAGGCCGCCGAGCAGGAACGCCGCGCCTTCACGGCCGGCATCGCGGGCGAGTTCGAGGCCGCGGTCGGCGGCGTTGTCGCCGGCATTTCGACGGCCGCAGGCCAGCTCAAGTCGGTCGCCGAGGCGATGTCGACCGCGGTCGAGGAAGCCTCGACCCAGTCCGCCGCGATCGCGGCGGCCTCCGAGCAGTGCTCGGTCAGCGTCGGCACGGTTGCGTCGGCATCCGATGAATTGGCATCCTCGATCGCCGAGATCGGCCAGCAGGTCGCGACCGCCGTGACCATCGCGGATGAAGCCGTGAAGCGCGCCGACCTGACGATCGAGAAGGTGCGCCATCTCTCCGGCGTCGCGCAGAAGATCGGCGACGTCGTCGACATGATCACCAGCATTGCCGGCCAGACCAACCTGCTTGCGCTCAACGCCACCATCGAGGCGGCGCGGGCCGGCGAGGCGGGCAGGGGCTTTGCGGTCGTGGCGCATGAGGTCAAGGCGCTCGCCAGCCAGACCACGCAGGCAACGCAGCAGATTTCCGAGCAGATCGGCGAAATTCAAAACTCGACGGCTGAATCCGCCACCGCCATCGATGCGATCGCCGACACGATCAAGCGCATGAACGATATCGCGTCCAAGATCGCGGTCTCGGTCGCCGAGCGCAGCACCGCCACGCAGGAAATGAGCCGCAGCATCACCCAGGCGGCGACCGGCACGCAGGAGGTTTCGAGCAGCATCGGCACGGTCGCGCGCGCGGCCGCCGAGACCAGCGCGGCCTCGGCCGAGGTGCTGACCTCGGCGTCGGAACTGTCGGTTCAGGCCGAGCGTTTGAGCTCGGAGGTCGGCCGGTTCCTGACCAACATCAAGGCGGCTTGAGCCGGTCCGCGCGCGCGATCATCCGACCGGCGAAACGATGCGGGTGCGTCCAAAATTCACCTGCGCCTGGCGGAGCTGAGCCTTGGACTGCGCCAGAGTCGCCTCCGGGCCCAAGCGCTGCGCCTTGAGCGACTCGATTTCAAATTCACCGCACTAGATCACCGGGGTAGCGGGTAAGGGTAGCACGCCCGGAATCGTCCGGAAACGCTCTCGGAGAACCCTTTTCAAGATCTTGCCGGCCCCGCTCTTCGGCAACTCAGTCTGCGAGAACTCGATACGGCGAGGAATCTTGTAATTGGCCAGAGACCGCCGACAGTAGGCAATCAACTCAGGGTCGGTCAAAGTCTGGTTCGGCTTGAGTACAACGCTTGCCGCAACCAGCTCGCCCCATTTCTGGTCGGGTATTCCGAATACCGCAGCCTCACGAACAGCCGGATGCTCGTAGATCACGGCTTCGACCTCGCCCGAATAGACGTTCTCGCCGCCCGTCACTATCATGTCCTTTAAGCGATCGAGGATATAGAAATATCCTCCGTCGTCCTGATAGCCGAGGTCGCCAGTGCGAAACTGGCCATGACGGAAGGCGAGTTTGGTTTCTTTCGGATTGTCCCAGTAACCGCGCGTGACGTTCGCACCGCGCGCAACCAGTTCGCCAACCTGTCCGACAGGAACTTCGTTTCCCGACGCGTCGACAACTTGAACGTCGATGCCGGGACATGACCGCCCGCAAGACAAGAGCTTTTCACCCGCGTGCTCATGGTCCCGGAGAACCGTGAGGAAACCGGCTTCGCTCAGTCCATAGCCTTGAACGAGCCTGGCATTTGGTAGAATTTCCCGCGTCCGTCGGATCGTCTCGGGCGCCATGGGAGATCCCCCATACGCCAATTGCTCCAGGCTCTTGAGATCGTGATTTTTATATTCCGCGTATTGGCTCAGCAAATTTATCATCGTCGGCACAAGAACCGTATGGGTGACGCGCTCGCGTTCCACCACCTCGCAAAAGCTCTGGGGACTGAACTTCGGGATCGTGACTTGGCAGGTGCCGAACGCCAATGCGGCGAACATGAACGGAAAGTCCATGATGTGAAAAATAGGGGCCGCGTGCAGATGCACGCCGCCGTCCGGCTGAGCCATCCAGTAGTTGAGGTGGTCCACATTCGCCATGATGTTGGCGTGCGTCAGCACGACGCCCTTGGGTCGGCCGGTTGTTCCGCTCGTGTAGATCAGAGCGAGAACCGCGTCTGGATCGTAAATTGCATCGGGATACGGATCGTCGCGCTGGTCCAAGGGCTCTTTGTCGAGCACCAGTTGCCATGAAAGCGGCACAGCCGGGGCTGGCAGGGAAGAATGTCGAATGAGACCTCGCGGCGCTGCATCTGCGATAACGTGGTCGATCTCGGCGGCGGAGAGCCTCGCATTCAGCGGAATGACCGTCACGCCGAGCCAACAGCACGCATATATGAGCTCGATGTACTCGGGTTCGTTGGGCAGCAGAACGGCGAGGCGATCGCCCTGCTTGAAATCGCGCCTGCGCAGCGTCGCGGCAATTTGCCCGACGCGGTGGTACAGTTCTCGGAACGTCACGTACACTCCGCCCCGAGCGAGCGCGTTCCTCTCCGGATAGTATCGAGCGGCGCGCGCCAGGAAATGAATATGGATCATCTGCGGTCCTCGGCTTCGCTTGAATATTCCGCTTGTTTCCATGCAAGCTCGCCCGCGTGCAGCGATATAGTGTGATGCAGACATCTTGAACGATACCCTGGATGGGGGATCGCCTCGTGGGTCGAAGGGGATGCGACGGGACGGCGGCTGAGGGAGCGCGGGGCCAAGCGAGTTGACGTCTGAAGCACCTGGGCGCGCTGCGCAGATTGAGCGAACTCGGGTTCGGGACACTCATGTCCGATGAACGGCGAATGGGGGTGACGACGGCGCCATCTAAGCCGCCTCATCGTTACGTCATTTGGCTGCGGTTCGCGCGCGATCATCGATCTCGACAGTGGCGGTCATGCCGGCGGCAAGCACGAGACCAAGCGGCACGTCATCGATGTGGATGCGGACCGGAATCCGCTGGGCGAGGCGGACCCAGGTGAAGATCGGGTTGACCGTCGCGACCCCTTGACTGTTCGGCTGCGCGTTCGAAACATTGATTGCGCGCGCGATGCTGTCGACGTGACCGCGCACGATCTGGCGGTGTCCCATCAGCTTGATCTGCGCCGGGTCGCCGACGCGGATCGGGGCAAGGTTGGTTTCCTCGAAATAGCCGTCGACCCAGAACGACTCTGCATCAACAAGCGAGACTGCGTTGACGCCGACGTTCATATAATCACCGAGTTGCGCCAACAAGTTCGTCACGTAGCCGTCGACGGGCGAGACGATGCGGGTGCGTCCAAGATTCACCTGCGCCTGGTGGAGCTGAGCCTTGGACTGCGCCAGGGTCGCCTCCGCGCCCAAGCGCTGCGCCTTGAGCGACTCGAGCTGCCGCTTCGCTTGATTGAGCACTTGTTCTGCTGCGTGGAGAGCCGCTTGCTGCTGATTCAGTTGCGACCCGAACTGCTGGGCATTCTGCACGCTCCCGAATCCCTTGGTCGCCAGGGCCTGGTAGCGATCGGCCTGCTGCTGTGCGAACACCAGCGCGGCCTGCTCGCGTTGGTGCTGCGCCTGGTTGACGCTGATCTGCGCCTGCTGGACGGTCGTCTGCGCGTCGATGCTTTCAATGCTTGCCTGCGCCTGCTGCACCGCCGCCTCAGCCTGGCTGACCGCGATGGCGTAGTTGGTCGGATCGATCACCATCAGCAGGTCGCCCTTGCGGACATATTGATTGTCGACGAGGTGCAACTCGGTGATGCGCCCGGCCACCTCCGACGCCATCGTGACGACATAGGCGCGTACAGTGGCATTGCGTGTCCACGGCGCGCCCATATAGGCGCCCCACATCGCCCAACCGACCAGCCCGGCAACCACGACGGTCGCAAGCGTGACCAGGACCGGAAGCAATTGCATGTGGCGCCGGGCAGGAGCAGAGGTCTCCGGAACCAGCGACAGCGTCGCGCCCTGATCATCATCCGCCTTGTCGCGCTTCGATGTGACTTCGGCGACGGTCATGGCGAGCTCCAGTGCGCGACGATCAGAATCCAGGACGAGAGAACAATGATGTAGACGGCGAACACGAACAGAGCCGGATGCCAGACGTATTGCAGCAGGCCGGACCGTGCGGCGACCCGGCGCAGCGCGATCGTGATGAGCCAGGCTGCGATCATCATCAGCGAGATGGGTGCAACGTAGACGCCGA
>JBBWZU010000564.1:0-6974 GCA_039649225.1 Hyphomicrobiales bacterium
CGGTGGAGATCATGATCTCGCGCCAGATCACTTACTATGCGGCGCGGCAGAAAGATGCAGGCCGCCGCTGCGATCTCGAAGCCGGACTGGCCAAGCTGCTCGCCGCGCGTGTTGCCTGGGCGGCGGCGGACAATGCCGTGCAGATCCATGGCGGCAATGGCTTTGCGCTGGAATATCCGGTGTCGCGCGTGCTGTGCGATGCGCGCATCCTCAACATTTTCGAAGGCGCGGCGGAGATCCAGGCGCAGGTCATCGCGCGGCGGTTGCTCGACGGCAGCAACTGAAACTGCCGTTCGCGCGTTGGCTAATTTCAATGTCCGTTCTGGGCATCGGTGCATTGTCGCGCCCTGGAGGTTCCAATGGCCAATTCGACGACCAATTTGAAAATCCGTTCCGGCGACTGGGTGGTGGTATGCGACGGCGCGAAAGCGCTGATCCTGGAGAATGCCGGTGATGCCATTTCTCCCAATCTCAAGACCAAAGAGGTTCACGAGCAACCCGACTCCAAGACCAGCGAGCAGGGGACCGACGCCCCCGGGCGCTCGATCAGTTCGGTCGGCAGCCGCCGCAGCGCGATGGAGCAGACCGACTGGCACGATCAGGCCGAGCAGCAGTTTCTGGTCGATCTGGCCAGGAAGCTCGACGCCGCCGTGATGGCGGGGGCGACGAAGTCATTGATCGTGATCGCGCCGCCGCGCGCGCTCGGCGTGCTGCGCCAGGCTTTTTCCGCCGCGGTTCGCAGCGCAATCCGCGCCGAGATCGACAAGGACTACGTCAAGATGCCGGTTTACGAGATCGAGAAGCATCTGGCCGCGTAATCATTTCCGTTTCGCGCGATATCCTTCGAACACGGCCCTCGCATCCGGGCCTGCCTTCGACAGCCAGTCGGCGATCGGCGCATCTGCCGCCGTCCGCAGCGCCGCGATCACGTCTGCGGGCGGCTTGTCGTCGATGACGACGCCGTTCTGCTTCATGCGGGCGAAATTCTCCGCAAGCCGGCCGGCGAGTGCGGCCCACTGATGCGCGCTGGTTTCGTGCGCGGCGGCCTCGATGGCGGCGCGCCCGGCGTCGTCGAGGCTCGACCAGGCTTCAAGCGAGATCGACGCAAGACTGAGCGGAGCCGCGTATCCGACGTCGGAAAAGTTCGGCAGGTACTTCCACAATTGCCGGCCCGCGCCGCCGTCGCCGGACGACAGCACCGCATTCATCTCGGTCGCCTCGAGCTTCGGCATCAGATCGGCGAAGGACACATTGGTCGCGCTGGTCGCGACGCGCGCCAGGACCTCGGTGCTGGTCTTGTCGTAGGTGCGGATTTTCAGTGCCTTCAAGGCGTCGATGCCGGCGACAGGGTTCGCCGACCAGATGCCGGATGAGGGCCAGGGCGTCACATAAAGCAGCTTCTGCTTGCGCTCGGCGAACAGCTTTTCGTAAAGCGGTCTCGCTGCATCAAAGAGCGCATGGACGTCTTCAATGGTCGGCGCGACGAACGGCAGCGAGGACAAAAGAAACACCGGGCTCTCTTCGCCGAGTCCGCCGGCAAAGCTGTCGGCCATCGCGAATTTTCCATCCCGGACCGCCTTGAGCTGATCGCGCGTGCGCAGGCCGGATTTTGCGTCGGATAGCGGGCGCACCACGATGCGGCCCTCGCTCCGGCGTTGCACGGCGTCCGCGAAGAACGCGTCGGCTTCACCGGTGATCGAATTGGCCGGATACTCGTTGATGAGATCGAACGTCGTCTGGGCGGAGGCAGGAACAACGAAAACAACAGCCGCCAAGAGGGCGGCAAAGGCCCGTGCGATGGTCATGAGGTGCCTAAACTGATTGCCTGGGAGGAGGGTGTCCGACGCGTTTCTCAGTCGTTTGCTGCGCGCAGCGCCCGATCAAGATCAGCGTACAAATCCTCTGCATCTTCCAGGCCAACCGAAAGCCGCAACAGGTCAGTCGGGCAGGGCGAGCCCGGCCCTTCGATCGAGGCGCGATGCTCGATCAGGCTTTCGACACCACCAAGCGAAGTGGCGCGCTTCCACAACTCAACGCGCGCCGCCGTGGCGATCGCGGCCTGCTCGCCGCCTTTCACGCGGATCGACAGCATGCCGGAAAAGCCCGACATCTGTCTTGCCGCGACAGCGTGTCCGGGATGTGAGGGCAATCCCGGATAGAGCACGGACGACACCAGCGCGTGGTTGGAGAAACGCGTCGCCAGCACCCCGGCGCTGGTCGTCGCGGCCCTGACGCGGACTTCGAGCGTGCGCAAGCCGCGCTGCAGCAGATAAGCCTCGAACGGCCCGAGGATCGCGCCATGATGTCCGCGCACCTGCCGGATGCGCGCCCACAACACGTCGTCATTGCGCTTGGCCGCCAGCACGCCCGCGATTACGTCGGAATGGCCATTGAGATATTTGGTGGCCGAATGCATCACGATATCGGCGCCGAGCTCGAGCGGGCGCGTGAATACGGGAGTTGCCACCGTGGAGTCGATCGCCAGTGCGGCGCCGCCTTTGTGCGCGATCTCAGCAATCGCCGCGATATCGGTGATGCCCCAGAGCGGGTTTGACGGCGTCTCGATCCAGATCAGTTTCGTGTCGCTCTTCATCGCGGCGCGCACGGCGTCGAGGTCCGAGGTGTCCACGAAGTCGACGCGATAGCCGAACAGCGGAGCCTCGTTCTTGAGCCAGTCGCGATAGCCCCAGTAGCAGACCTCCGGCGCCACCACATGCGAGCCCGGCGGCAGCGCGAGCACGACGCTGGTCGCGGCCGCCATGCCGGAGCCGAACAGCATCGCCTCGCTGGCGTTTTCCAGCGCCGCGATCACGGCTTCGGTCTGGCGCGTGGTTGAATTGTCGGGCCGGCCGTAGATGTAGCCGGTGCGATACTGGTTGTCGGGGTCACGAATATACGTGGTGGAGAGATGCAGCGGCGGCACGACCGCCTTGGTTTCGGGATCGATCGCGCCGAGCGCCTGCGCCGCCAGCGTGCGCGGTTTGAGGGAGCGTTTGTCGGTCATTTTCTTCTCCGCGGCGGGTGTTGGACGACCCTAGAACATGATCGACGCGCGCGGGAACCAATTTTCGGAATGAATCATCCGCAAGGTGAAGAGGCGGGTCGGCTTGTAAAACGGCGCGTCCGGCGCGATATGCCAGGGAGGCGGCGTGCGAGGACCGATCGATGGCGAATCTTCTGTACAGTTACGGCGTGCCGCTCGCGGTCGGCGCGGTTGCGGTCGTCCTTATCTTCGGCCTGATCAACATGATGCGCGGCGGTTCGCCCGACACCTCGCAGAAGCTGATGCGGCTGCGCGTGCTGTTGCAGTTCGTCGCCGTCGTGGTGATCATGCTCACCGTGTGGGCGATGGGACGATGAGCCGCGCCTAAGACCTTAATTCTTCGGCCCGCTCGGACCGGTGCCGGGCGCGGCCTTCAGGTATTCTTCCTTGACCTTGGCGGACTTCTTTTTCTTTTTTGCGGCGGAGATGTCGGTGACGGTGGGCGCGCTCGTCAGCCCGGAGGCCAGCGGGCGGGCGGCGAGCGTCGCAGGCGTCAGCACGGCTGCGATCACAAGAGCGATGATGGGGCGCACGACACAACCTTTCTGGGTTTTGGGCAATGTTCAGATAAGATAGACGATTGGCGCAATTCGACAAAGCGGCGCGTGCCGCCACGAGGGCCGGCCATGGTGGTGCTCAACCGCATCTATACCCGTTCGGGCGATGAAGGCATGACGATGCTCGGCAATGGCGAGTATCGCAAAAAGTATGATTTGCGCGTCGATGCCTACGGAACCGTCGACGAAGTGACCGCCGCGATCGGCGTTGCGCGCCTGCACACCGCCGATGCACCCGCGATCGACGCGATGCTGGCGCGCATCCAGAACGACCTGTTCGATCTCGCGGCCGATCTGTGCTCGCCCGACAAGGGCAAGGGTCCGGGCGGCGCGCGGCTCGCCGTGAACGCCGCGCAGGTGAAGCGGCTGGAAGACGAAATCGATACGCTCAATGCCGAGCTTGCGCCGCTGCGCACCTTCGTGCTCGCCGGCGGCACGCCTGCTGCGGCCTACTTGCATCTTGCCCGCACCATCTGCCGCCGCGCCGAGCGCGTGTGCGTCGAGCTGAAGGATTCAGGCGAGGACGTCTCACCCGAGGTGCTCCAATACATCAACCGTCTCTCGGATTTCCTGTTCGTCGCGAGCCGCTATGTCAATGACAAGGGCGCACGCGACGTGCTGTGGGTTCCGGGCGCCAACCGCTGAGAAAGAAAAACAAGCCGGATGGTCATCCCGATCTACGACAACGATCCGCTCGAGCAGAGCCATCGCGCCTACGTCAACTGGACGCTGATCATTATCAACGTCGCGGTGTTCCTGGTGCAGATCAACGCATCGGACGACACCTCGCTGGCGATGACGCGCGACCTTGCGCTGATCCCTGCAGCCGTCGCCGGCAAGGTGACGCTGGGCGGGAACCTGCCGCCGATCCTCTCGGTGTTCACCTACATGTTCCTGCATGGCGGCTGGTCGCATATCATCGGCAACATGCTTTTTCTGTGGGTGCTCGGCGACAACATCGAGGATGCGATGGGCCACCTGCGCTATTTTTTCTTCTATCTGCTGTGCGGAGCGGCCGGCGGCATCGCGTTCCTGCTGAGCGGGCCGGATGCGATCGTGCCGCTGGTCGGCGCCTCAGGAGCGGTCGCGGGCGTGGTCGCGGCCTATCTGATGCTGCGGCCATGCGCGAAGATCACCTTTCTGGCGTTCGGGTTCGTGCCGCTGCGGCTCGGCTCGGCCTGGGTTCTCGGTGCCTGGGTGCTGATACAGATCTGGAACGTGATCAACATCCATGGCGGCGAGACCGCCTGGTGGGCGCATATCGGCGGACTGGCGGTTGGCGCCGCCCTGACGGTCGTACTCCGTCGTCCCGACGTGACGCTGTTCGAATGCCTGCGTCCCGGTGACGTCATGGCGGTGAAAGAGGTGCTGTCGGAGACAAATCGGCGGCACTAGAGATCGCGTTGACAGGCCGGAGGGTGGGCCATAGGTTGCCCGCCGCGCGGGGACGGAGTTGCGACGCATGATGATACTGGTGCCCGTCAAACGGGTGGTGGACTACAACGTGAAGATCCGTGTGAAAGCGGATGGCTCCGGCGTCGAGCTTGCGAACGTCAAGATGTCGATGAACCCCTTCGACGAGATCGCCGTCGAGGAGGCGCTCCGGCTGAAGGAAAAAGGCGCCGCGACCGAGGTTGTGGTGGTGTCGATCGGGCCGCAACAGGCCGCCGAGACCATCCGCACCGGCCTTGCGATGGGCGCCGACCGCGGCATCCTGGTAAAGACCGATGGCGTGATCGAGCCGCTGGCAGTTGCCAAGATCCTCAAAGGCGTGGTCGACGAGGAGAAGCCCGGCCTGGTCATCCTCGGCAAGCAGGCGATCGACGACGATGCCAACCAGACCGGCCAGATGCTGGCAGCCCTGCTCGGCTGGCCGCAGGGCACATTTGCCTCCAAGCTCGCGTTCGAGGGCTCGGACGTCAGCGTTACCCGCGAGGTCGATGGCGGGCTGCAGACCGTCAAGCTCAAGGGCCCGGCGATCGTCACGACCGATCTGCGGCTCAACGAGCCGCGCTATGCGTCGCTGCCGAACATCATGAAGGCGAAGAAGAAGCCGATCGCCGACAAGACGCCAGCCGATTATGGCGTCGATGTCGCGCCGCGGCTCGAAGTCATCAAGACCAGCGAACCCTCCGGCCGCAAGTCGGGCGTCAAGGTCAAGACGGTCGCCGAGCTTGTCGACAAGCTCAAGAACGAAGCCGGGGTTATCTAGATGGCGACGCTGCTGCTGGCCGAGCATGACAACAAGGCGCTCAAGGATTCCACCAACAAGGCGATGACCGCCGCCAAGGCGCTCGGCGCCGATGTGCATGTGCTGGTGGCCGGTTCGGGCGCGAAAGCGGTCGCCGACGAGGCGGCCAAGATCGAGGGCGTCGCCAAGGTCCTCTTCGCGGATGCGGCTCCTTACCAGCACGCGCTGGCCGAGCCGCTTGCCGCGCTGATCGTCTCGCTCGCCGGGAACTACGACGCGATCGTCGCGCCGGCGACCACGGCCGGCAAGAACGTGATGCCGCGCGTCGCAGCGCTGCTCGACGTGATGCAGATCTCCGAGATCATCAAGGTGGTGTCGCCCGACACGTTCGAGCGGCCGATCTATGCCGGCAACGCGATCCAGACCGTGAAGTCCAAGGACGCCAAGAAGGTCATCACGGTGCGCACCTCGACCTTCCAGGCGACCCCGCATGGCGCGAGCGCCGCGCCGGTCGAGAGCGCGGCCGCGGCGGCGGACCCGGCCATCTCCAGCTTCGTCGGCGAGGAGCTTTCCAAATCGGAGCGTCCTGAATTGACGTCGGCCCGGATCATCATCTCGGGCGGCCGCGCGATGCAGAATCGCGAGAACTTCACCAAATACATCGAGCCGGTGGCCGACAAGCTTGGCGCGGCGGTCGGCGCCTCGCGCGCCGCGGTGGACGCCGGCTATGCGCCGAACGACTGGCAGGTGGGGCAGACCGGCAAGGTCGTCGCGCCGGAGCTTTACATCGCGGTCGGCATTTCGGGCGCGATCCAGCATCTCGCGGGCATGAAGGACTCCAAGGTGATCGTGGCGATCAACAAGGACGAGGAGGCGCCGATCTTCCAGGTCGCCGACTATGGCCTGGTTGCCGACCTCTATCAGGCCCTTCCGGAGCTTGCCGAGGAATTGGGCAAGGCTGGCCGCTGATCCGGTGACGGCCCGGCGCCGGTGGCATCCGGCTGCGGATCGTCGTAGAAAGGCGGATGGCGACAATGACCCACGTCCGGGAACGGCCCAAGGCGCACAGCAGCGACCAGGCGGAGAAAATGGCGTTTACAATTCATAAGATCGGTGTGATCGGCGCCGGTCAGATGGGCAACGGCATCGCGCATGTGGCGGCGCTGGCCGGAATGGACGTGCT
>JBBWZU010000574.1:0-7551 GCA_039649225.1 Hyphomicrobiales bacterium
TGGAGCCGCAGGTGCTGCTCTTCGACGAGCCGCTGTCGAATCTCGATGCCAAATTGCGCCGGCGCGTGCGCGAGGAGATCCGCGACCTGCAGCTTAAGCTCAATCTGACCGTTGCCTATGTGACGCACGATCAGGAAGAGGCGCTGGCCGTCTCCGACCGCATCATCGTCATGGCTGACGGGCGCATTGCGCAGGCCGGGACGCCGGTCGAATTGTACGAGCATCCGGTCAGCCGGTTCGTCGCGGATTTCATTGGTGATGCCAATCTCGTCGCCGGTGAACTCGTAGAGAAACGCGGCGAGCGTGCTCTTGTCCGCCTTGGTTCACTCGATCTCGATCTGGTACGCCGCGGCGCGCAAAAGGGGCCGGTGACGCTCGCAGTGCGATCGGAATGTGTGGCGCTGCACATGACTCGGCCCGGCGGCCCCGCGCTTCCGGGACGCGTGACCAAGGCGTCATACCTCGGCAAGCACCACGAATACACGATCGAGACGTCGCTCGGCGCACTGTTCGTGATCGATCGTTCCGACATGAACCTGGTGCCGCCGGAATCCGAAGTCTGGCTGACACTGGCCGCACGCGGCGTCGTGATCGTGCCCGCTTGAACGCGCAGGCGCGGCGAACGCCTCCTGAGCGGCGGATCGCGCCATGTTGCTCGACACGGAGACATTGCCGGCAGCGCACTAGCTTTCGTATCGGGTGTTGCCGCGCCGGGTGGTGTCGAGCGGCAATTCCATGAAAACCGGCTGATGCGCACGCTGCGAGCAGGCCTGCCGTGGGCACAGGTGACAGTTGATGCCGATCCGGCTGAACATCAACTGATCATCGAGATTGTACGAAGCCGCATAACCGAGCTTGCCGGCATACTGAAGCTCGCATCCGAGTGCGACGGCGAGGCGGTGATCCTGCGTTTCGAAATTGACTGCCGGGCGATCCGCCGTCCGGCTGATCGTGAAATACCGATCGCCGTCAGGAAGCTCGACGAACTGCGGCAGGATGGCGCCCGGCGTGCGGAACGCCAGGTGAATGTTCCATACCGGACAGGCCCCGCCATATTCGGCAAGGTGGAAGGACGTCGAGTTGAAACGCTTGGTCACATTGCCGGCCTTGTCGATGCGCAGGAAGAAGAATGGAACGCCTTGAGCGCCAGGCCGCTGCAACGTCGTGAGGCGATGACACGCCTGCTCGAACGAGACGGCAAAACGCGCCGAGATCCGGTCGATGTCGTAAGCGGTGCTATCGGCCGTGCGCAGGAAGGACTCGTAGGGCATGAGGAATGCCGCCGCGAAGTAGTTGGCGAGCTCGACGTGGCATCGTGCCAGGCTCGTGCCCTTGGTAATGCCGCTGTTGGCCGTGAGTTCATCCAACAGATCCTGCAGTTCGACCAGACACAGCACATGAGCGACCTGGAAGACCCGGTTGCGGTGATCGAGTGCCTCGGACAGGTGAATGACACGCTCGTTGCGATCGTAGACCCGCAGCGCCTGGGTCATCTCCTCAACGGCCCTTCGCCGCACGCGGATGCCGTGCTTTTTCAAGAGGCGCGCCTTCAGCACCGCATAGTTGTCATCGGCCTCGCAGGGCTCGGCCGCACGCAATTGCTCGGCCGCAACTTCGAGCCGGTGGAAATAGTTTGAATGATTGCGAAAGAAGTCATGAATGACCGCCTCCGCGGACGTCGCCAGCAGACCTTCCGGCGCGCCGCGCTCACCCTGCCGCATGATGCGCTCGAGCGTGGTCCGATGCAGGTCGTAAAGGCTGAGAAAACGTTCGACCAGCCGCGGCGCATGGTCGATGGCCGCGCGCAATTCCTGCAGGTCGGGCAGGCCGCCGGCGAACATCGGATCGCGAATGGCATTGCGCAGCTCGGCCAGCAGGTTCGAGGTCTCGTCGTGGACGATGTCGCGCCAGTCGACCTGATAGGTATCGGCGAGCGCCATCAGCAGCCGCACCGAAAGGCTGCGCTGGTTATTCTCGAGCAGATTTACATAGCCGGGGCTGATGCCGAGGGCTTTCGCCATATCGGCCTGGGTCAGCTTGCGCTCGCGCCGGAGCTGGCGAAGTTGCGGACCGACAAAGGTTTTTGCCATCGGGCGCCCCGACAAATTACAACATTACTAATTTGACAATTTTGTATGCAGACAATCAACACCTAAACACCAATAAGAATGCAAGCGGCCAGAGCCGCTGCTACCTCTTCTGCCAAGAGTCGACCCATCGAAGGGCGCAATGGAAGGGAGCGAGCTCATGGGCCACAGGATTTTGATCCTCGGCGCATCGTACGGATCGCTGTTCGCCACCAAGTGCCTGATGGCCGGTCATGACGTGACCCTGGTCTGCCGCAGGCCAACCGCCGAACTCATCAACACCCGCGGCACCGAAGTGCGGATCAAATTGAAAGGCGAGGACACACATCGCGCGATCCGTTCCGCCGCACTGCCCGGTCGGCTTGATGCCGACGTGCCGGAGGATGTCGATCCCGCCGGATACGACATGGTGGTGCTCGCGATGCAGGAGCCGCAATACCTGCATCATACGATCCGCATGCTGCTCACGCGCATTGCGGCGGCGCGACTTGCCTGCCTGTCGCTGATGAACATGCCGCCGCTGGCCTACTTGAGGCGGATTCCCGCGATCGACGCCAGCGCCGCCGAAGCCGCTTATTCGAAGGCCGGCGTCTGGGACCGGTTCGATCCGCAGCTGATGACGCTCTGTTCGCCGGACCCGCAAGCCGCGCGACCTGCCGACGAGCCGGCGAACGTCCTGCGCGTCAATCTGCCGACCAACTTCAAAGCCGCCGGTTTCGCCTCGCCGATTCACAATGCGATGCTGTCTACGCTCGCAAACGAGATCGAAGCCGCCCGGCTCGACGGTCTGGAAGTGCCGGTGAAGCTGCGCGTGCATCAATCGTTGTTCGTTCCGTTCGCCAAGTGGGCCATGCTGCTCACCGGCAATTATCGCTGCGTGACCACCGGCGCGCCCATCTCGATCCGCGACGCCGTCCTGGCGGATATCGCCCTCTCGCGCGACATCTATGCGGCGGTGGAATCCATCGTGCTGGCGATCGGGGCGCAGCGCGACGACCTGGTGCCATTCGACAAATACGCGGCGTCTGCCGAGCGGCTGACCAGCCCATCGTCCGCCGCGCGCGCCATCGCGGCGGGCGCGCCGATGGCCGAACGCGTCGACCGGCTGGTCCAGCTGATCGGTCGCCAGCACGGCATTGCGCATCCGGCGATCGACCGTGCCGTCGCGCTGCTCGACGCAAGGATCGCCGGAAACCAGGCGCGCGCGGCTTAAGCGCGACCATCCCACACATCAATCACGACACACATCAATCGAGGCGCAAGGAGCTTTCCAATGCCAGGTTACAAGGGCCTCTTCGTCCCCGGCCCCACCAACATGCCGTTTCGCGTGCGCCAGGCCATGGATGTCGCGCTGGAAGATCACCGTGCTCCGGATTTTCCGCACCTCGTGCAGCCGCTGCTCGCCGACCTGAAAAAGATCTTCCAGACCCGGACCGGGCACGTGATCGTTTTCCCCGGCTCCGGAACGGGCGGCTGGGAATCGGCCATCGCCAACACGCTTTCGCCGAACGACAAGGTGCTGGCCTCGGTGTTCGGGCAGTTCTCGCTGCTGTGGGTCACCCTCTGCCAGCGCTTTGGCCTCGAGGTCGACGCCATCCAGGTCGACTGGGGCAAGGGCGTGCCGCTCGACGAATATCGTGCCCGGCTTGAAGCCGACCGGCAGCACAGCATCAAGGCCGTCTTGGTCACGCACAACGAGACCGCGACCGGCGTGACCTCCGATGTCGCCGGCGTGCGCCGCATCCTCGACGATCTTGGTCACCCTGCCCTCCTGTTTGTCGACGGCGTGAGCTCGATCGCATCGATCGATTTCCGCATGGATGAGTGGGGCGTCGACGTCGCGGTCACCGGCTCGCAAAAGGGCTTCATGATGCCGACCGGGCTCGCCATCGTTTGCGTGAGCGAGAAGGCTTTGAAGGCCGGCGAAACCGCGACGCTGCCGCGCTGCTTCTTCGACTATCGGGAGATGCTCCGGAACAACGCGCAGGGCTATTTCCCCTATACGCCGGCGGCAACACTGTTGCGCGGCTTGCGTGCGTCGGTCGATATGCTGCTCGAAGAAGGTTTGGATCAGGTCTTCGCGCGCCACCGCCGGCTCGCCACCGCTGTCCGCGCCGCAGTCGATGCCTGGGGGCTCCGCAACTGTGCACACGGCCCCGAGTGGTTCTCCGACACGGTCACGGCGATCATGGTGCCGGAAGGCTTCGACGCCAACGATATCATCCGGACCGCTTATGACCGTTACGATCTCTCGCTCGGCGGCGGGCTCAATAAAGTTGCCGGCAAGGTCTTCCGGATCGGGCATCTCGGGTGGCTGAATGAGATCATGGTGCTGCAAGCGCTTGGCGGCGTTGAACTGGCGATGCAGGATGTCGGCATCGCGTTCGAGCCCGGCTCCGGCGTCGGCGCCGCCGTGCGCCATCTTTCCAAAGCCGGAGAGGCGATGCGCATGGCTGCCGAATGAGTCGCCGTGCGTCACGCATAGGAGCTCCAGGCAGCGGGCAATGCTCGCGGATACGATGTCAGCTAATATGTATATCGATTGCTCGCTAACGCTATACGGGCGGATATATGGCTACCCCACTACCCGAGGGCACGGTCGCCGTATGGTGGACAGCGGTCGACGCGGTCGGTGCCGATACTTTGGCGCGTTGGCGCGGGATGCTGGAAAGCGACGAGCAAGCTCGCGCTGATCGATTCCATTTCGCACGGGATCGCGAGGTCTTTGTTGCGGCGCATGCCTTGAAGCGGAAATTGCTCAGCTGGGCCGGAGATCTGCCCCCGGCAGACTGGCGATTCATCGTCGGACAGTGGGGAAAACCGCAGATCGCGCCCACGCTTGGTCAACCGCGCCTGCACTTCAGTCTCTCGCATACGCGAGGGCTGGTCGCCTGTGCGGTGAGCCTCGATCATGAGATCGGGCTCGATGTCGAAGCGTCGGATCGAGCTGGTGACGGACTCGACATCGCCGGACGTTTCTTTGCTCCCGCCGAGCTCACATTGCTGCGCGCGGCGGCGCCCGACGATAGGCCGGAACTATTCGCGCGGATCTGGACCTTGAAGGAGGCCTATATCAAGGCGACCGGCCGAGGCCTATCCGATTTTCCGCTCGACTGTATCGCGTTCGAGCCGTCGGGCGTGAAATTTGGCGCTGCGCTGGGTGACGATCCAGCTCATTGGCAATTTGCGCAGTGGAAGCCGACATCCCGGCATCTGCTGGCTCTCGCGTTGCGCCGTTCGTCAACCGCGGGCATGACGCTCATCAAGCGCGCAGTTACACCGCATGAGCTATGACTATCGAGCGACCGGCGTCACGGCGAGGTATGTTGGATCCTGCGGCGCCAAACAAATTCATAATAGATCCATTGAGCCAGCAGCGCCGTAACGAATCCCGCCGGATACCCGATCCATAGACCATCGATCCCGATCCTGCGAGACAGCAGGTAAGCGGCTGGCAACTCGACAAGCCAGATCGCGCCGATCGAAATGACCGCCGGCCATATGACATCGCCGGTTGCGCGCATGACGCCGGCAAGCACGTTGCCGACTCCGACCAGCACATAGCTCCAAAGAGTGATCAGCAAGGCGCGCCAAGCGATCGATTGCGTCACCGGATCGGTGATGAACCATGAGAGAATATCTTGCGCGAACAAATAGACGGCGCCGACGGCGAATAGACCGATACTGATGCTCAGCACGTTCGCGGTCCGCGTCACCATGCCGATGCGGCCGGCTTGTCTTGCGCCAATCACCTGCGCGGCAAAAACGGTGGCCGCGACACTCACACTCTGCACCGGTGCGAGCACATATCCGACTATCTGGTTCATCGCCCCATAGGCTGCCGTAGCGCTCGAGCCGAACCCATTCACCAAGGATACCACCGCCACCTCAGACAGAGAGGTCATTGCAAGTTGCACGCTGGCCGGCAAGCCGATGCCAAGAAACGCACCGGCGATCTTCCAGTCGATCCAAAGGCGGCGGATCAGGATTCGATCAAGTGTCAGCGGATGGCCACGCGCCCATAAGTAGATCAGGAGGATCGGAAGCGATATCGCGCAAGCCGCGAGATTAGCCCATGGCGCGCTCGCCGATCCGAGCGTTGGCAGCCCGAGCCATCCTTCGATCAAGGCCGGCGTCAGAATGAGAGCGATCGCGACAGAGAGCGCCATCGCCAGAAAGGGCGTTTGCGAGTCGCCAGTGCCGCGCAAGAGATACGTATAGGCGAAGAACATGGTCAGCACCGGCAGCGACGCGAAGGTCACGCGGGCATAGTTGACGGCAGCCGACTGAATATCCGGCGGGGTTTGCATGATGCGGAGCAGCTCCGGCGAGAGCCAATAGCCGAGAACCGCGATGGCTAGGCTGAGCAAAGCGCAAACGCACAGCGTCGTGCCGGCCACGCGCTTGACCTGCGGTATATCGCGGGCGCCATAGGCCCGGCCGACGAGCACGACGCCGCCGCTGCTGATAAGCCCGATCAGGACGGAGACGAGAAGGAGGAATACCGGAAAGAACACGGATGCGACCGCAACGGCAGATGGGCCGAGAAGCTGCCCGAAATAGACAATCGTGATGGTGCTGGAGACCAATTGGAGCATTGCGCCTGCCGTCTGAGGCGCAACGAAATAGATGATTGCTCGCCGCATTGCCTTTTCATCAAGCGCAACGGCGTTCAGGCCGGCCGCCCGCTCGACCGCCGGCTGCCGCGGAATTGGTGTTTCGAGCTCCGATCCGCAGAGCGTAGCGGGCGTGTGGTCCCGCACTGATGACGGCGGGCTTTGCAAGTTCATTGCGCGCGCGCCTGGGCGCCCGGCGGAGATCGCTGTGCGCCAATCCCGTCTCGCCACGCCGGCACCTCGGGCATCTGTCGGGTGCCGGCTCTTGGACGCGGCCACAGCCCGGCCAGACATTGGTCCGGATCCGCAGCGATTGCGGTCAGCAATCGCGTGAGATCGTCGGCGAGCCGCTTCATCGCCTCCACGTCAAAGCGTCGACGGCTGAAGGCGAGCCGCAACGTGATGGTGCTGCCAGGACCCACAACCAGACAAAGCGGAAAGTGGATGCCGTCCTCGAAGCCTGCCACCGCGCTCACGCTCAACTCAACCGCTTGTGCGTCGCGGTTCCCCGCCAGCGACGAGCCCAGCGGATAATTCTCAAATACAACCACCGAATCGAATAAGGCCGCGTCGGCCGGAGTGTTGCACCAGCGTTGAATGTCGACCAATGAGCACCAGCCATGGCTCTGCTCCTCTGCTTGCCTTGCCTGTAAAAGCCCCAGCCAATCGGAGATGCGCGCCATCGGATCCAGTCGCACGCGCCGTGGCACGGTATTGATGCACAGGCCGACCATCCGCTCGATCCCGGCAAGCTCGCCCGGTCGGCCGGCCGTCGTCATCCCGAACATCACGTCGTCTCGCGACATGTGGCGCCCCAGCAGCAGTGCCCATGCGCCTTGCATCACCGC
>JBBWZU010000589.1:0-4696 GCA_039649225.1 Hyphomicrobiales bacterium
TGGTGTAGCCATCGGGTTCGGCCTTGGCGGCGACCGCTTCCGCGATGGTTCCGCCCGCTCCGCCACGATTGTCGATGACGAATTGCTGGCTGAGCGACTCGCCAAGCTTCCCGAGAATGATGCGCGCGGTGGTGTCGGCGCCGCCGCCGGGCGGATAGGGCACGATCGCCCGCACCGGCCGCGCCGGCCAGGCGGCCTGCGCCATCGCGGCCTTGCCGATCAGCGGCGTCGCGAGAGCGGCGCCCGCGGTTTTCAAGAGGCGGCGGCGGGTGGTGGTGGTGTGGTGCAAAATGTTCTCCCTCGTGGCGCTGTTTCGAACGCGCTCGCGACCGGTGATTTCGGATGATAGACGAAAACCGCACATGCAAGCGATGGCAGGACCGCCCTTTTCTCGCCACTCCGGGGTGGCCGATTTCACGGTATGTCGTCGATACCGTCCGCTCGGCGTAAGCAACCTCCGCTTGCATATTGGCAACTTAACCCTATACGCTAAGCGCAGCTATTGTCCTGGTCGAGGGGTTGGGAACCGATATGACTGACGAGGCAAGTAGGCCAGGCGTCGGCGGCGGTCTCTTCGAAGCCGTCAGGCACGCAGTGGCATCAGCCATACGATTCATCTTCCTGTGGCCCCGCACGCTCATGGACGAGATCGCACGGCTGCGGATCGCACGCCAGCAGAGCTTCTGCATCGCGATCCCCTTCCCGGCGCTCGACTGGAGCTTGCCGCCGGCGATCAGAGAAAGCCTGATGGAACTGCACGACTACGCAGAGCAGATGGGTAATAGCGCGCTCGACTGGTATCTGGAAAAACGGACCGCCAAGAAACGGCGGGCAAAAGTTCTGCATGGCACCACTTATCTCGTGGCTATTCTGGCTGCGGCAATCCCGCTCATCAACCTCAGTAATCTTTTTCCCGCACGTTCGCTGACTGCCGAAGCCTCGCTGGCGTTGGTCGGCGTGGCGGCCGGTCTCGCGTTGATTGACAAGTCGGCCGGCTACACCGCCGACTGGATGCGGTATGTGACGACAGCCTCCCAGATCAACCGGGCACTGCTTGAATTCCACTTCGCTTGGGACAGGCTCGAATCGACGTTGCCCTATCCGCCCCCAAGCCCCGAGTCTCCGGCCAATCTCAGCAAAGCCACTCCGCCCGCTCCCGAACGACGGTCGCGCCGCGGGACCACCGAACAAAGTCCGGTCGAAGCGCGGATAGATCTGGTGAAGGATTTCTGCCTGAAGATTGCCGATGTGATGCAACTGGAAACCTCCACCTGGGCGACCGACCTGAAGGAGCGAGTTGCGCTGCTTGACCGCCAACTTCCCCGCGGCGGGAGATAGGCGCGATGCCGAACTTTTCGGAAAAGTCTTCGCCGCGCGCTTCGGAGAGATTTTTGGCGTACAGCGCGCAACACGCGAGACGACGCTGCCTGGTCAAATTCTTCTGGGTGCTGGTGGTCGCCCTTCTCGTGGCTACCGCGTTCTTGATCTGGACATCGTGGCGTCTGACCCGGAGCGCCCAGGGGGCGGAAATAAAATATGCCTGGGTACAAATGCTGCCGGAGGGATCGGACAATGGCAGGCTCGCGCGCGCGATCGTCGCGAATTCCGACCAGTGTCCGACTATCACAGTCGGCGAGGCATCTTGGCGGATGGATTATCGGCCCGCGCCCGCTCGCGCGGCCTTCCCGATCCTTCTGTGCGAAGCGCGGATCAATTCCCACAGCCCTGCCCGGATCGGACTCGTTACACTTCCGTCGCGACAAGATGATCCCACTCACATTGTCGCAATCGGAGACACCGGCTGCCGCATGGTTTATTGGACGAGCCAGCCATGCTTTAGCGGCGAGCAATGGCCATTCGCCGCCATCGCATCAAACGCCGCGAAGGCAATCGGCGAGGCGCGCCTCCCTTCCGTTATCATCCACGTTGGTGACTACCACTACCGAGAGCATGTATGCCTTGACGGCAACCCGGATTGCGGCGGCAGTCCATATGGCGACAACTGGGCGACGTGGGAGGAGGAGTTCTTCAAGCCAGCAAGACCGCTGCTACTTGCAGCGCCGTGGGTCCTTCTGCGCGGCAATCATGAAGACTGCAACAGGGCTGGTGCGGGCTGGTCTTTTTTCTTTGCTTTGCCGAATCCCGCCGGCAAGGAGCCCACCAAGGCGTGCGAAAGCGAACTCGGCGGCTACAGTGTCGCGATCGGATACACGGCAGACCACAACCGGCGCTCGCTCTTCGTCTTCGACACCGCTGCGGAAGCAGACTCGCATGGCATCGTGGCGCGCTGCGAGACATTCATCAAATGGTTCGGGCAGCTTGAGGTTTCAAAAGCGGAGAACTGGCTGGCCTTGCATCAGCCACTCTGGCCACGAAATTCCGACGGCTCACCGAGCGATCTGGAAGCGCCGAAAGCACCATGCACGGACGCGACAAAATCCGCGCTTGACGCGATACGCACACGATTTGACACGGCGAAGCCGCAACGTCTGGCGCGGCTTGTGCTCGCAGGCGACACGCACCTGTTTCAATTTTTTCGGCCCGACAATGACAATTTTCCGGTTCAGCTCGTCGTAGGTAATGGCGGCACCAGCTTGGACAAGCTGAAAAAAAGCGGGGTCGCGGAGATAGTCGCCAGCGCGAGCGATACCCCGATAACATCCTATGGCGTAATGGGATCGAGCCTTTCGGTCGCGCGGCATGGATACACGACGCTGCGGCGCGACGAGTGGATATGGACGGTGCAAGCGCATGACATCAGGGGCAAATCTTTTGTCACTTGCCATGTCAAGGAAGGCCCGGATGAAACGTCACCAGAAATGCGACCTTGTTCGGTTCCGCCAGAGGAAAAAGCCGTGTCTGCAACATCAGGCTAGCTCCAACCGCTGAAATCCGATGTTTGACGGCTGGCTCTTCCATGAGCCTGCCCGCCGGCCCATATTCGACCCATGGCCAAGCCCCCCGACTCGAAGAAATCCAAGGATCCGGCGCGCCCGACGCGTTCCAAGGCGGCGCGTGAACCGCTGGCGCCGATCGCGCCGCACCTCGAAAAGCTGCTCAATCCCGGCATTGCGGCCGGAACCGCCGGACTGGGATCAGGAACCGGCCTGACCGCACGCTCGGACTACACCTCTTCCCAGCGGAGAGAGGTCGACCGAGCGGAGCGAGGTCGGGGGCCTCAGGCGAACGATGATCCCCCCACACCCGCCACTTCGCGCCGACCTCTCCCCACAGGGGAAAGGTCAAGTGAAGAAGGCGCGCGGCCCGGGCTGCAGCCGCCGCCGAGCAATTCCAAGGAACGCCGTGCGGACTTTTCCGCCGCGCACACCGCACGGAAGTCGACGCGTGACTTGGCGGGATCACCCCCACCCGCCGGGCTCCGCCCGTCGACCTCCCCCCTTCAGGGGGAGGTAATGGGCTTCTCCGAAGCCCCGCAGGCGACCTACAGCTCGGATGCCGAACTGGTCGAAGCCTCGCCGGAACTGGCGCGCGCGCTTGGGCTCGATGGCGACAGCGTCTCCTTCCCCGAGCCCGAATTCGAAAAGCCCAAGCGCGAGCGGCGCTGGGTCGAGCGCGGCGATATCTCGCAGATGGGCGTTGCCGCGACGGCCGAGTCGCTCGACAAGCTGTTGCGCGAAGGCCGCGCCGAATTCCGCGAGGCCGGCACATGGACGCCGCATCGCCCGCCCCGCCCGGAGAAATCCGAAGGCGGCCAGCGCCTGGTGGTCAAATCCGAGTATCAGCCGAAGGGCGATCAGCCGACCGCGATCGCCGAGTTGGTTGAGGGCGTGCAGCGCCACGACCGCAGCCAAGTGCTGCTCGGCGTCACGGGCTCGGGCAAGACCTTCACGATGGCGAAGGTGATCGAGGCGACGCAGCGCCCCGCGCTGATCCTCGCACCGAACAAGACGCTCGCGGCGCAGCTCTATGGCGAGTTCAGGAGCTTCTTTCCCGACAATGCGGTGGAATATTTCGTTTCCTATTACGACTACTACCAGCCCGAGGCCTACGTCCCGCGCACCGACACCTACATCGAGAAAGAGTCCTCCATCAACGAGCAGATCGACCGCATGCGCCATTCGGCGACGCGCGCGCTGCTCGAACGCGACGACGTGGTGATCGTCGCCTCGGTGTCCTGCATCTACGGTATCGGCTCGGTGGAAACCTATTCGGCGATGACCTTCGCGCTGAAGAAGGGCGAGCGCATCGATCAGCGCCAGCTCATCGCCGACCTCGTGGCGCTGCAATACAAGCGCACCCAGCATGACTTCTATCGCGGCTCGTTCCGCGTGCGCGGCGATACGCTCGACATCTTCCCGGCCCACTATGAGGACCGGGCGTGGCGCGTGAACCTGTTCGGCGACGAGATCGAGAGCATCGAGGAGTTCGATCCGCTCACCGGCCACAAGACCGACGAGCTGCAATTCATCAAGATGTATGCGAACTCGCATTACGTGACGCCGCGCCCGACGCTGATCCAGGCGATCAACGGCATCAAGGAAGAGCTCAGATGGCGGCTCGACCAGCTCAACGCGACCGGCCGCCTGCTCGAGGCGCAGCGGCTGGAGCAGCGCACCACGTTCGACCTTGAAATGATGGACGCGACGGGAAGCTGCGCCGGCATCGAGAATTATTCGCGCTACCTGACCGGCCGGCGACCGGGCGAGCCGCCGCCGACGCTGTTCGAATACGTGCC
>JBBWZU010000604.1:0-3594 GCA_039649225.1 Hyphomicrobiales bacterium
GCGTTCAGGTACGCGCAACCACTCATTTACGACGATCGTAACCAGCTCGCGACAATTTACCTTAGGTTATGTCGTGCCCGTTAACTTCCTCACGCTTTGCACCGCACGGATCAGCCGCGCGGACAGGCTTGGGAGGATGTCATGATCGGGGCGGACCAGATCGGCTGGAAATTGATGTGGGGCAACGTGGCGCTGTACACGCTGGCGATCGTCGCGACGCTGGCTTTCGGCGCGATCGAGCCGGCGCTCACGCTGACGGGCTGAGCCGCCCGAGATCAGCCAAGACGGAATTCGGAGCGGGCGGCGCATGCGTCGCCCGTTGCCTTTTTTGATGTCCCATTCACCCGGCATCCCACCCGATCACGCCACGTAAACTACAGAAATTTCTAGGAAAACTCGCAGTTTCGATTGCCTCCCGCACTACGTGTTACGCTAGGTCAAAAGCGCGATCTTTTGCAGCGCAAAATCAATTTCTCAATAAAATCCATAGTTTACCGCGCATACCCTGCGACCAATTGGCTCTTGAGAAGCGCAAGAAAGTCTCTAGCCGCGCCTTGAAAAATTGGCATACATTATTACGAACCGCGTCCCACCCGGGGGGACTGGGTGGAAACGCGATGTCATAAAAGGCAGATCAACTGCCGTCAGAAACGAAATAGCGGCACCGAAAATGGGGCCTGGAGGAAAGTGCATGTCCGTCGCCACAGGGACTACATCTCAAGCCACAACCGTCCGAACCGCCAGCGAGGCAACCCGCTGGGGGCAGCTGATCTTCGGCATCATCTGCATGACGATGATCGCCAACCTGCAATATGGCTGGACGCTGTTCGTCAATCCGATCGACCAGAAATATCACTGGGGCCGCGCGGCGATTCAGGTCGCCTTCACGATCTTCGTCCTGACCGAGACCTGGCTGGTCCCGATTGAGGGATACCTGATCGACAAGTTCGGGCCGCGCATCATGATCTGCGGCTCGGGCGTGCTGGTCGCGATCGCCTGGGTCATCAACTCGGTCGCCGACTCGCTTTTCCTCCTTTATCTCGGCGCGGCGGTTGGCGGCATCGGCGCCGGCGTGATCTACGGCGGTTCGGTCGGCAATGCGCTGAAGTGGTTTCCGGACCGGCGCGGCCTTGCGGCCGGACTGACGGCAGCCGGCTTTGGCGCCGGCTCGGCGCTGACCGTCATCCCGATCGCCAACATGATCCAGAGCAGCGGTTACGAATCCGCCTTCCTGTGGTTCGGGCTCGGCCAGGGCATCATCGTGTGCGTCGTTGCCCTGCTGTTGCGCGCTCCCGAAGCCGGCGAGGTCGCAGTGCCTGCGGCGCCGGCCGTGCAGCAGAGCCGGCGCGACTACACCCCGACCGAGGTGCTCAAGACGCCGGTGTTCTACGTCATGTACGCGATGTTCGTGATGGTCGGCGCCGGCGGCCTGATGGCGATTGCGCAGCTGGCGCCCATCGCCAAGGACTACAAGGTCGACGGCATTCCAGTGTCGTTGCTGGGCTTGACGCTTCCCGCACTGACCTTCGCACTGACGATCGACCGCGTGCTCAATGGTGTCTGCCGCCCGTTCTTCGGCTGGGTGTCGGATCACATCGGCCGCGAGAATACGATGTTCGTCGCGTTCTTCATCGAGGGCATCGGCATCTATGCGCTGCTCTTGAGCGCCGGCAATCCGGTGCTGTTCGTGATCCTGTCGGGCGTGGTGTTCTTTGCCTGGGGCGAGATCTATTCGCTGTTCCCGGCAACATGCACCGACATCTATGGCCGCAAGTTTGCGACCACGAATTACGGCATGCTCTACACCGCGAAAGGGACGGCGGCGCTGCTGGTGCCGCTCGCCAACGTCCTGACCAACGCAACGGGAAGCTGGCATGCCGTGTTCTACGTCGCGGCGGCGCTGAACATTGTGGCGGCCGTGATGTCGCTCGCGGTGCTCAAGCCGATGCGGATCAAAGCGATGGCGCGGAGCTAGCGCGCTCCTCGAAACGGCGTCCGGTCAGCGCGAGCTGATCGGCGCCGCCTCCGGATCGCCGTCGCCTAGATACCGGCGCGGACCGGTACCGCCGCGACATTGGTGGGCGCCGTCCGGCAAATCCAGGTCACGGCGGCCATCGCGCCAATGAACAGCGCCGCCGAGCCGTACATGAAAACCATCAGTGAAAGATCGCTGGCGAAGATCGCATCAAGCTCAATCATCATGGGTCCCTCCAATCGGATTTGGGCGGACCATATGCGGGTTAGCGTATGGTCAATGTGACGCAGGTCACCTTACGTCATCTTTCTAGGCGAAAATTGTGCATCGCACAAGAAATTCAAAGATCGCAATGTCCACTGGCAAAATCGGTATCCGGGTCTTAGCCGTTGCGTCAGCACTTGGTATAATTTATTACAGAAACAACGGCCGTCACGCGGCGCGCGACAAGAAAACTCAGGGACGATCGAGACAAATCCGATGACAACGGTCGAGCGCCAAAAGCCAGCAGCGAGCGCGGCCCGCCTTGTTCTCACGCCGCTCGAGGACACGTCGACGTTCGCGGACCGCGCCTACACGGTCCTCAAGGACACCATCGTGTCGCTCAACGTCTATGAGCAGCCCGGAGACGTGCGGCTCGACGAGCGCCAGCTCGCAAGCGATCTTGGGATCAGCCGCACCCCGGTGCGCGAAGCCATGGCGCAGCTCGAGCGCGAAGGCTTCGTGCGCTCGGTGCCACGGCGCGGCATCTATGTGGTGCGCAAGAGCAAGCAGGAGGTGATCGAGATGATCACCGCCTGGGCGGCACTGGAAAGCATGGCGGCACGCCTGATTACGACCAACGCCAAATCCGAAGAAATCGCGACACTGCGCAAGATGTTCGCGACCTTCGAGAACGGCGAGGCGCGCGCGCATCTCGACGAGTATTCCGAGGTGAACATCGAGTTCCACCAGACCATCATCCGCATGAGCAACAATCATGTGCTGATCGATCTAGCGGCGAACCTGTTCACCCACATGCGCATGATCCGCCGCAAGACCATCGGCGAGCAGGATCGCGTCGACCGCTCGATCCGCGACCACATCAACATCATCGAGGCGCTCGAAGCGCGCGACACCGAGCGCGCCGAGGATCTCGTCCGCAACCACGCGCTTGGCCTCGCCGAGCATGTGAAGAAATACGCGGACTATCTGGATTGAAGCGTCGCTCGCACAAGCGGGACGACTTGACGAAGAGTGGGAGGACTTCATGGCTGAAGCCGCAATCAAGGAAAAACCCGCCGCCGAAGAAGAGCGCGAGCTGACTGACGGCTTCAATCTCATCATCGATGCACTCAAGCTCAATGGCCTGACCACGATCTATGGCGTGCCCGGCATCCCTATTACCGATCTCGGCCGGTTCGCGCAGGCCGCGGGGATACGCGTCCTCTCCTTCCGGCATGAGCAGAATGCCGGCAATGCGGCGGCGATCGCCGGCTATCTGACGCAGAGGCCCGGCATCTGCCTCACGGTCTCGGCGCCCGGCTTCCTCAACGGCCTGACGGCGCTGGCCAACGCCACCACCAATTGCTTTCCCATGATCCTGATCAGCGGGTCCTCCGAGCGCGAGGTCGTCGATC
>JBBWZU010000623.1:0-4812 GCA_039649225.1 Hyphomicrobiales bacterium
CGTAGAACGCAGCGAGTCCGATCAGGCTCCAGTCGCCCCATGGCCACGCCGCGCCACCGCCGACGGCTTCCAGCGTCCAAAAGGTGCCGAAGGCCGTGATCATGACGCCGACCGCGAATTTGATGGCATTTTCGGGAACGCGCCGGAGCGGCGCCCGCGCCGCCAGCCCGGCGGCCACCACAATGAAGAGCGCCGCAAGGGCACCCGCCGCGCTGCTGCTCCAGGCCTGTCCGTGCAGGCCCAACGCAACAACAACCAACCAGACTTCAAGTCCCTCGAGAAGCACGCCTTTGAAGGCAATGAGCCAACTTGCCATCCAGTCGCCGCGCGCGACTTCCGCCCGCGTTGCCGCAAACTCCTCTCCCTCATCGTGTAGCGCCTTGAGGCCCGCGCCGCGCGCGACCGCTTTGCCCAGCCAGCGAACGCCGAAGAGCAGCAGGAAGATGCCGACAATCAGCTGCAGCCATCGAACATCCAATCCCAAGCCGAGCACCCCGCCGGTCGCGACGGTCATGGCGGCAAGTGCCACGAGGGCGGTGAGCGCAGCACCCGCGGCGGCGCGCCAGCCAATGGTGAGACTGACGGCGAGCACGATGGTGAACGCCTCGACCCACTCGACGGCAGCGGTCAGAAACGCTGGAACGAAAATGGTCCAATCAAACATCGCCGGCTCCTTTGGCTGTTCCTTGGACAACGGGAAGCCGGCCGCGCCACTGCGCGGTGGCGACGAGCTCGGCGAGATAGAGCGCGCCATGCCGGATCGCTTCTTCGGACAGCATGGGTCCGCTCAACCGGACGCGGCGAACGTCAATTCCACGATGAACGAGGATCGACACGGCATCGCGCCCGCCCGCATGGGCGCCGCTGGAATTGCTGACGCTGTCGATCAGGCGAATCTTGTGGTTGCGCCTCACGGTACGAGGCGGTGGATCTGTCAGCGTCGGCGCGAAAGCGAGGACGCCGGCACAACTCCAGCCCTGGCGGAGCACCAGGTGCAAGGCAAGGGTGCCGCCAGAACCAAAGCCGACCAGGACCGACTGGCTAGCATCGAGCCGGCGCGCGCGCAGCTCCTGCGCGACCAGAGGCGCGAGGCTGCGCGCCGCATCAAGCCATTCCGACTCGGCACCATTGCGCGGATCGGCGATAGTGCTTCGAACGACCTCCGATACCGGTTCGATCTGACGGATGCCGTCGAGCGCCGCGAACGCCGCGGCCGGCACGCTCACCGCCCAGCGCGCCGCCACTGAGGCCACTGTCTCAATAGTCGTGCCGGCGTCGCGCAACAGCAGGACCAACGCTTTAGGTGATCCCTTGGCAACCGGATTCAGTTGGAACCCTGGGGAGAACAGCGTCCCGGGCATGCCTCGCTCCTTCCACACGCGATGGGCAGGCCGAGATGCCGACCGACGACGCGTGCCTTCAGGGCGGATCTAGGCGCCCTCGTCTCATGCTGCAAATGCATTGACTGCACCATGACATGCGCTAAGTGAATTACGGTGGCTTACAAACTTTTTGCCAACGACACGATGATCTCGCGCAGCCAGTGATGCGCCGGATGGCGGTCCAGCCGCCGATGCCACAGCATCGTGGTCCGTACCCGCGGCGACTCATACGGCGGCTGACGAATTTCCAAAGGATGGTTGCGCACGAATTCCTGCGCGATGCGCCGGCTCAGGGTTGCGACAAAATCCGACTGGACCAGCACCGAGGCTGCCGAAAGGTACGGCGCGCGCAGTTCAATGCGGCGTTCGCATTTGTGCTCGGCGAGCCAGCGGTCAATGAAGCCGGTATCCTCGCCGCTCGACGAGATCTCAAGATGGGGCAGCGCCGCGAAGGCGGCAGGCGACAGCTTGCGGCGGATCGCCGGATGGCCACGCCGCATGACCATGACAAAGGGATCTTCAAGCAGAACGGTCCTGGCGAAGCGTTCCCCCGGGTCGTCATGGCGGCCGAGCACCAGATCGAGATCCCCGCGATCCATCTGGGCAAACAGATCCAAGGTGCCGCTTGGACGCAGATCGAGCCTGACCGACGGAGCCGCAGCCGTCACCGCGGCCACGAGTGGAGGGGCAAGCACAACAGCCGCGTAGTTGTTGACCGCTAGTGCAAAACGGCGGTCGGCCTTGGCCGGATCAAACGCCGCAGGCTCGAGCGCAAGCTGCATTTCGCTCAGCGCATTACGCAGCGGCTGAGCCAGCATCTCGGCGCGTGGCGTCGGCACCATGCCGTCCGGCGTGCGCACGAACAGATCGTCCTTGAGCATATGCCGCAAGCGATTGAGCGCGTGGCTCATCGCAGGCTGGCTCAATCCGATGCGGCTGCCCGCGCGCGTGACACTGCGATCCTGCATCACCGCATCGAAGACAATGAGGAGATTGAGATCGAATGCACCCCAGTTCATGACGACCACCTCTGTCTGGCGCGCCTGCGCGGGGCAATCGCGGCGCCCGCGCCAAGAGGCGCAGTGTTGCGCGCACGTTCACCGACGTCAATTCATTTGACGCATGTCAGCGTGCAATCAATGCATTTTCCGCATTACTGACCGCCGCCTATATGGGAGCCAGCGATGAACAATCGCAACAGCAAACCGGAAACCGCTGGTTTCCATCAACGCAAAGGAAAATGTCATGTCTGGCAAACTCAAGATCGCGATCATCTCGCTCATGATGCTCGGAACGGCTTCCGCGGCTCTGGCAGAAGGGTATGACCCCAACCTGGCGAACCGCTATCCGGCGTACGCCGACCCGATCGGAACGCATGCAATGTTCCAGTCCGCACCGGTCCGGTTCGAAGGCCGTAACGCCGCGCTGACCGACGGCTACAATCACAATTATGGCGGCCAGCCGTCCATCATCGACGTCGGCGACCACGCGTCTTCGCCCTATGCGGGCGGCGGCGGCAAGTAAGCACGCGATGCCAGCCCGCGGAAGCGTCCGTCCTTGTGCAGGGGGCCGAACAATTCGGCTCCCTGCGCTGACGCGCTCGTCAAATCCCAACCATCAGGTTCACCAGCAGATCATCCGCATCAATTCATTGAGCGCATGTGGGGGTGAAAACAATGCATTTGGCGCATTACAGGTCGGTACCTATGTCGAGCCTGCGATGAACATCGCAGCAGCAAACCGGAAACCGCCGGTTTCCATCAACTTCGAAGGAAAATGTCATGTCTGGCAAACTCAAGATCGCGATCATGTCACTTATGTTGCTCGGAACCGCTTCTGCGGCTCCGGCGTATGCCACCCCGCATGCAACATTCCACTCCGGGTCCGTGGATTTGCGGCAGGAGCGCCCCGATACGCTAACCGGCGGCCAGGGCTACTACGAGGGCGATTATGAATTCAACGTCGACCGCAACGACCACGCCTCCTCGCCCTATGCCGGCGGCGGCGGCAAGTAAGCTCACAATGCGAGTCGTCAGGAGCGGGCATAAACCCGCGCGGATTGGCACTCGGAAGCGTCTGGCTTTGTGCAGGGAGCCGAACACTTCGGATCCCTGCACTGCCAGTTGATGCGCAGGTCCCAAGCCAAGAGTAGAAGCCGCGGCACGAGTGAGAGATCACCGCATGGTGAAGCGGATAATTGAAGCGCTCGACGATGTCCTCGCGAACGAGATGTTTCGTCATTCACCGCAATTGGCGACGTTTCTCAGATTTATTGTCGAGACGTCTCTTGACGGCGATAGAGGCCGCATCGAGGGCGATACAATCGGCGAACCGGGCAGTTGGCGGAGATGAGCTTTGATACATCGAGCCGCAAGCCGGTCTACAAGCGCCGATGCTCAATCCGGCGAGCCCGTTGGCTATGGCACAACCGTTCCGGAAGATCCGCGACGGTCGACAATGCGGTTGAGATAAAGGTAAAGTACTACACAGCGTACCGCAGAGGATGAGCATAGATACAACCCATTGGGGAAGCCGATCAGGGATAAACGTGCCGACAAGGCCGCCCAGGATCGGCCCCTAAGTCTCAGAAGAAGATCTGGAGGCAACGGGCAAGAGATGATGCGGAAGCTTCTGGCCAATTTAGCGCTCGGTGGCGGATGCGGCGTGCTGGCCCTGCTCAGCGGCGTGTCCCTGGCCCAAACCAAAGACGTCATCATCATCGCAGTGCCGGGAACACCACAAGGCGTGGATGTTGACCGCCAATCGGGCCCCCAAACGTGGACGATGGCGGCACAAGTTATCGAACCGGGCGCAGAATGGAAGCCAACCACCTATCCCTATGCGCCGACCCCTGGGGCAGATCCGACCAAGATTCCAGGGTTCACCTACCCGGACTTCCGAACCCAGCAGATGATTCCGGGCATCGTCGAGAATTGCGATTTGAGCGCGGACAGCAAGACCGCCGTTTATCATCTGCGCAAAGGAGTAAAGTCGGCGGCGGGAAATGAATTCACCGTCAAGGACGTGCTATGGAGGGTTGAGCGCGCACATCAGCTTAAGGCGATTGGTACGTTTATGCAGAATGCCGCGAACGCGCCCGATCCAAAACAGTGGCAGGAAGTCGACGACCACACCGTGCGGATCAGCTCCGACAAGCCGATGCCGCTGATTTGCAAGATACTCACCAATCTCTACTGGTATTGGTACGACAGCACGGAGGCGAAGAAGCATTCGACGCCTGAAGACCCGTGGGCTACCAAATGGGCTGCGACGAGCCTTGTTGCCTTTGGACCCTATGTGATCCGCAGCTGGGAGGCGGGCAATCGCGTCGTCATGGATGCCAACCCGAACTATTGGCAGGGTCCACCGAAGATCAAGCGCATCATCTATCAGGTCGTTCCGGAATCGGCGAGCCGGCTGGCACTTCTCA
>JBBWZU010000635.1:0-9216 GCA_039649225.1 Hyphomicrobiales bacterium
CCCGCCAATGCGGATTGGGGCGCGCCAGATGGCATTCAATGGTGCCGTAGGCGCCTTCATCCTTGAGGACGGTCGGCAGATGCGTGGCATAGAGACCGGCCGAGCCCGCCGACACGAGTGCCGCAAATGGCCTGGCGCGCATCAGCGCATGCATCTCGGCAACATCCTCGACGCGAAACTTATCGGGCAGGTGCATGGCGATGACCGCAAAATGGCGTCGGCTTCTGCCGACATGTGATCCGGTCGCATACTACAGAGCTTTCGCGCCGGATGGAATTCGTCCTAGACTCTCCGTGCCCGCCACGGACGCGCCCGCCTCAGAACGAGTATCCCATGCAAATCTTCCTGTTCGACCTGCTCGCCTATGACCGCCATTTCGACGAGTTCAAGGCGGCGCGGCACATGCCGTTCCCGCTGCCGGGCGACCGTTTCGAGGCGGAAATCGCGGCGCGCTCTTACGAGCAGCACCTTGCCGTGTGGGAGGAGATGGACCGCCTTGGCTTCGACGGCATCGGGCTGAACGAGCACCACACGACGCCGCACGGGATGATGAACTCGCCCAACATGATGGCGGTGGCGGCCGCGCAGCGCACGAAAAAGCTCAAGTTCTTCATCCTCGGCAATCTGCTGCCGCTGCACAATCCGCTGCGCATCGCCGAAGAGCTTGCGATGGCGGATTGCATCTCGCGCGGACGCATCATGGCGGGCTTTGCGCGCGGCGTTCCGCGCGAATACAAGGTGTTCGATGTGCCGATGGCGGAGTCACGCGCGCGCTTCGACGAGGCGCTGGCCGTGATCCTGAAAGCGTGGACCGAGAAGACGTTCACGCATGAGGGCAAATTCTGGAAATACCGGGATATCTCGATCTGGCCGCGGCCTTATCAGGCGCCGCATCCGCCGGTGTGGATTCCCTTCACCGGCTCGAAGGAGACGATCGAGTGCGCCGCCGCCGGCAATTTCGGCGCCGCCATCCACCATCCGCATCGTGGCGTCGTGCTCGACATGATCGCGCATTTCGCGCAACGCCTCGCGCATCACGGGCACCGCATCCGGCCCGACCAGATTTGCATCATGACCGAGGCCTGGGTCGCGGACAGCGGCGCCAAGGCGGTGGATGAATATGCGTCGTATTTCCTCTATTTCAACAATGTGCTCTGGCATCACGGCGGCAACCCGCCCGGGCAGAAGGCCAATCCGGTCGCGAGCGGCTATGTGGCCTCGTCGTCGCATGATTATGTGCGGCCGGAGAATGCCGCCGAGGCCGCGATCGACCGCGAGAAGTTTCGTGCGCTCAATCGCCCCGATGTCGAGGCGAAAGTGGCGAGCGGCGAACTCGCGTTCGGTTCGGCCAAAGAGGTCACCGAGCGGCTGATCGAGCAGGCCGAGGCAGTGGGCGCGAACAAGCTCTTGGTCAACCTGAATTTCGGCGCCGTGCCGAACGATCTGTTCATGGAGCAGGTGCGGCGCTTCGGCCGCGAGGTGTTGCCCAAGCTCCAGGCGCATCAGGTGACGCGCATCCCGTCCGTCGAGGCACTGGTGTGATGGGCGCGCGCCGAACCGGGCTCTTTGCCCTGGCGGCGGCGCTGTGGCTGAGCTTCGGTGGCGCGTCCGCGCAGCAACAGATCGCGCAGGAGCGCGTTGCATTTCCCTCGCTCGACGGCAACACCGCGCTGCAGGCCTTCCTGTTGCGGCCGAAGACGCAAGCTGCTCGCGCCGCATTGGTTCTGCTGCACGGCTGCAGCGGATTGCAGAACGATGGGCAGATGTTCGGGCACTACCGGGTCTGGAGCCGCATGCTCGCCTTGCGCGGCTACGTCACGCTGGTCGTCGACAGCGCCGGCTCACGCGGGTTCGGCGAAACCTGCACGGACCGCCCGGAGCGGCGAACGATGCTGCGCGAGCGTCCGAAGGACGCCTATGCGGCGCTCGCCTATCTGCAGGCGCTGCCATTCGTGCGCGCCGATCGGGTTGGCGTGATCGGTTGGTCGCAGGGCGGTGCGACCGTCCTGCTGGCGATCGGCGCGCGCAGCAGAGGCCGCCCTGAGGGTTTCAACGCGCCGGATTTCCGCGCCGCGGTCGCGTTCTATCCCGGTGCGTGCAGCGAGCGGCTGCAATCCCGTCCCTTTGTCGATGCCGAGCCGAACACCTGGACGACACCGATCCCGTTGCTGGTGCTGCAGGGCGAGGCCGACAACTGGACGCCTGCGGCACCATGCGAGGCGTTCGTCGCGGGCGCGAAGCAACGCGGCGCGCCGGTCGAATTCAGGCTCTATCCGAATGCCCATCATGTTTTCGACGCGCTCAATCGCCCGGTCCGCGAGCTTCCCGCCTATCGGATGCGAAACGGCGTGATACCCCTGGCCGGGACCGAGCCGATGGCGCGGGCGGACGCGATCCCGCGCGTGATCGAATTTTTCGAGCGGCATTTGACCGAGTAACCCGATTTCACTTCTGCCTCATCCGCGCTACAGTTGGGGCCAGTCTGGCGCGTGAGGTCCCCATGTCGTTCTGGAAATCATTGTTCGGTGGCGGCGCCGCGGAAAGCGCCGAAAAGGCGAGCGAGCCGGTCGAATACAACGGCTTTACGATCCGCGCCGCGCCCTACAAGGCGGAAGGCCAGTACCAGACCGCGGGCACCATCACCAAGGACATCGGCGGTGTCGTAAAGGAGCACAAGTTTGTGCGCGCCGACCGCCATGCCGCGTACGACGATGCGGTTGAATTCTCGCTCTCAAAAGCGCGCCAGATCGTGGATCAGTCGGGGGACCGGATGTTCAGCTGATCGTGATTTTTGGCGTGGGCCGAAACCAGTCAAACCTCTTCCGCGTTGGCTTTTTGTCCTCGAAACTCAACAGGCCGGAGAACTCCCATGCGATTGCTCGCGCTGATCGGATTCCTCGCGATTGTCGTCGGTGTTGCCGCATTGGTGTTCTTCTTCGGCGGCTTCTTCAACGTGGCCGCCACCAATGCGGAGCCGCCGCCGGTTTCCTGGGCGCTGATCAAGGTGCGCATGGCATCGGTCGACCGCAATGCGACCGAGCAGCCGCCGTCCGGCTTCGATACGCCGGAGAAAGTGCAGGCCGGCGCGAAGGCCTACATGGCGCGCGGGTGCACCAATTGCCACGGTGGCCCGGGTGTCGAGTGGCAGAAGTTCTCCGAAGGGCTGCGCCCCGATCCACCCGACCTGAAAGACGTCGTGCCCAATCGCTTGCCGCGCCAGCTGTTCTGGGTGGTCAAGAACGGCATCAACATGACCGGCATGCCGAGCTTTGGCGCGACCGGCGTGCCCGACCCGGAGTTGTGGTCGATCGTGGCATTCCTGACCAAGCTTCCGGGCGTGAAGGAAGAAGACTTCAAGAAGTGGGCGCAGTAGGCAGTCGTAGGGCGGGCAAAGGCGCGAAGCGCCGTGCCCGCGCGGACAAGCGCGACGGGCAAGCTACGCTTTGCCCGCCCTACGCCGTCACAACGTACTAAATCGTCACGAATGGAATGAACGGCACGCGTTCGCGTCGCACGACGCGTGGCAGCAGTTCCTTGATCGCTTCTTTGAAGTGCGCGGTTTTTTCATGCTCGCCCCAGGCTGCCTCTTCGGCATAAAGTTCGTAGACGAAGAACAGCGACGGATTGGTCGGCGAGCGATAAGGAATGAACGCCTTGACGCCCGGTTCGGCCATTGTCGGTGCGATCAGCTTCTGCGCGATGGCGGCGACCGCATCCGCCTCGCCTTCCTTGGCTTCCAGCATGATGGCCACGACGAAGCCGTCATTCAGTTCGGCGGGAGTGAAAGATGTTTTTTTCATGGTTCGCTCTTGGGTTATGGTCTTCAGGCTTTGGTATAGACGTTAGGCTTCCGCGATGATTCGGTGCGGAGCGAAGTGTCGTTGTCGACTTGCTTTGAACTGCGCGCCATGGCTACAAGCCGTGATTGTCATCCCCAATCTCTCGCAAACGCCAATCGCAGATTCCATGCCGACCTTCACGCCCCATCAGGACGCAGCGCTCAAGGCGGTGTCCGATTGGCTGAAAAACAAGCCGGGTACGCGCGGCACGCCGCCGCTGTTCCGGCTGTTCGGCTATGCGGGCACCGGCAAGACCACGCTCGCGCGCCACGTCGCGGCGGGCGTCGACGGCGAGGTGAAATTCGCGGCCTTCACCGGCAAGGCCGCACTGGTGATGCGCCACAAGGGCGCGCATGGCGCGACCACGATCCACAGCCTGATCTATCGGGCGCGCGAGAGCGGCGAGGAAACGCCGACCTTCGAATTGTGGGATGACGCGCCGGCCTCGAAGGCCAAGCTGATCGTGATCGACGAATGCTCGATGGTCGATGCCGAATTGGGCCGCGATCTGATGTCGTTCGGCGTGCCAGTGCTGGTGCTCGGCGATCCGGCGCAACTGCCGCCGGTCCAGGGCGGCGGCTATTTCACCGATGCCGAGCCCGACGCGATGCTGACCGAGGTGCACCGGCAGGCGCAGGACGATCCGATCGTGCGGCTCTCGATGCTGGTGCGCGAGGGGCACCGCCTGGAGCCCGGCGAGTACGGCAAGACCAGCGTGGTGCGGCGCGATGCGTTCGACCCGCAGCGGGCGCTGGAGACCGACCAGATCCTGGTCGGGCGCAATGTGACGCGGCGCGCCTATAACGGGCGCATGCGCGAGCGGCGCGGTTTTAGCGACCCGCTGCCGCTCGCGGGCGACAAGCTGGTGTGCCTGCGCAATAACCGCAAGAAGGGCCTGTTCAATGGCGGGCTGTGGCAAGTCGCCGAACGACCGACCACGCGCAAGCAGATCCTGAAGCTCCGCCTTGTCGCCGACGAGGGCGCGGGCGGCAAGGGCGTGAAGGTTTCGGTGCGCACCGAATGCTTCGCCGGCACGATCGAGCAGATCGAATGGCCGATGCGCAAGAAATACGACGAATTCGACTATGGCTATGTGCTGACCGTGCACAAGGCACAGGGGTCACAGTGGGACGACGTCGTGCTGTTCGACGAATCCTACGCGTTCCAGGAAAGCCGCGACCGCTGGCTCTACACCGGCATCACGCGCGCCGCGAAGCGGCTGACGGTGGTCGTCTAGCTTTATCGGCGCAGCCGCGGTTTTGGATCATCCACCGGAAAGAAGAACGCCTCAGGCGTCGTGGCGCTCGGTTTTGGCGGTGCCGCGTAGCCGGGCTCGGCGCCGGCAGCCGCCTGGCGCAGACGCGAGAACTCGTTCCCGGCCAGCGCTTCGATATCGTCGAGCTCGCCGGCCTCGCCGCCAGATTTCGTCCGTCCGCTCATGGTGGCGCCGCGCCAGCGCTCGACCACCGACACCAGGAAGCCGACGTCGACACCGCGCGTCGAATCCATGTTGGCGCGGTCGACGGCCTGGCTGTGCGGAATGTGGTGACGCTCGAGCTTCTTGAAGCGCAGCCGCGTCGGCAGCGCGACGCCCTCGCCGAAAGCGAACACTTCGCGCGTGCCGAGCGAGGGCACGAAGCCGATCAGCGAACCGGCCGCGTCCGACACCGCGGAGCGCACGATCGCCTGGTCGCGGTCGTTCGCCATGCGCATCGCGAACAGCGTCGAGCATTGCGAAATGATGGTGGCGTCGAGCTCGGCCGGGCGCTGCGTGATCAGCCCGAGGAACACGCCGTATTTGCGGCCCTCCTTGGCGATGCGCGACACGGCCTTGCGGGTCGGCCCGAAGCCGATCGAGCGGTCGGCCGGCGCGTAACGATGCGCTTCCTCGCACACGCACAGCAGCGGGAACGCGCCGTCGCTCCACAGGCCGAACTCGAACGCCATGCGCAGCAGCACCGACACGACCGAGTCCACCACCTCGGCCGGAAATCCGGCGAGCTGCATGATGGTCATCGGCATGCCGTTCGGCGGCAGGCGGAACAGCGTCGAGAGCGTCTCGACCATCGTGTCGCCGCCGACATTGGCGTTGTCGAACATGAAGCCATAGCGCGGGTCGTTGCGCGCGGTCTCGATGCGGGTGATGAGGCGGTGAAACTTGGCCCAGGCGGCGCGGTTTTCCAGCTTGCCCATGCGCTCGTCGATCAGGCGGATCAGGTCCTCGAGCCGATAGGGCACCGGCGTATCGATGGTCACGCCCGAGCTTTTCGGATCGTTGCGCACCAGGCGGCGCGGCGCGGCGCCGCTATTGGGCGCGAACATCACCTTGGCGATCGGAATGAGCTCGGAGAGAATTTCGACTTCGTCCTCGGCGCCGGGTCGGCCGCGGAAGAACACGTCGACGATTTCCTCGAAGTTGAACAGCCAGAACGGCAGCTTCAGGTTCTTCGGCGAGAGCGCCTGCGCGCGATCGTCGAAGCAGTTGCTGTATTCGTTGTGCGGATCGATCAGGAACACGCGCAGCTCCGGCCGCGCATCCAGGATCTGGCGCACGAGCAGCGCAACGCCGCTCGACTTGCCGACGCCGGTGGTGCCGAACACCGCGAAGTGCTTGCGCACCATATCGTCGACGTTGACATAGGCCGGAATGGACTGATCCTGCTGCAGCGTGCCGATGTCGATCGTGCCCGGGCCGGACATGTCGAAGATCATGCGCAGCTCATCCTGCGTGACCAACTCGGCCGCATCGTCGATCATCGGATATTCGGTGACGCCGCGCTGGAAGAAGAGCGCAGCGCGATCATTCTTCTTGATCTCGCCGAGGAGGTCGACCTGCGCGGTGGCAAATTCGGCTTCGTGCGCATCGCCGCGCGCCGGATCGACCGCGATCTTGGTGATGACGCCGACGACCAGCGCAACACCGGCGTGGATGCCGAGAAACTTGCCGACCGTCGCACGCTCATCCGTGCTGCCGACCGCAAGGCGTACCTGCGCCTGGCTGCCGGAAACCGAGAGCACGCGCCCGAGCGCCGCAGCGCCATTGACCTGACCGCCGTTCACGCAAAACTCCCCGACGCTGAGCCGCCGCTTGACGCGGCATTCGGATTCTCACCGTGCGATGGAGGTATCAGCCGATGCCCACCATCCGGTTAACCGGGCGGCTCGGAGTTTCGCTAAGTCGTGGTTTCGCGCCGGCGCCGCGGTGCGATATCGCGGCGTGGTTAAGGAAAAGCAGCGTTGCGCCAGATTGTGGCGCAACGTTTGATTTACTCTGAGTTACACAGCCTTGCGTCAGCGCCGGTGACGCCAGCGGTGGACACGCACCGCCGTGACATCCACATCGCGCATTGCGACGCGCTCGGTCTGAATATCCCATTGCTGTCCGCCCCAGTTGGAGGCGACCTGCTCGGCTGCGGGGGCCGCTCGCGCGACCGCAACACCACGGCCGTAGTAGCCGCTCTGATACAGCGCGACGGCGCGATTGGCGTTGCCGCCCGCCGCCCGATAGGCGCCGGCGAGATACTTGACCGCATAGGTCAGGTTGGTTTCGGCATCGAGCAGGCCGGAGGCGGAGCCGGAGTATCCGACGCCGCGCGCGGTGGCATATTTGATCTGCATCAGGCCGAGCGCGCCGCTGCGATTGCGGGCACTCGGATTGTAGCCGCTCTCGCGGGTCACGACGCGATGCACCAGCGATTCCGGCAAGCCGTTCGCCGCGGCATGACGCGCGATCTGCGCGTCGAGTGCGCCATGCGATGCGCGACCTATGCCGCGCTCGAGTGGGGCCGATGGGGCGGACCACTCCGGCGAGGCCTGCAATGCGTCGCGCTGCTGCCAGCTATTTGACTGCTGCCAATTGGTCTGGCTCCGCGACGGCTGTTGCCATCCGGACTCCCACGCGTCCGTGCGTGCGAAAGCTTGCGGCGCCGTGGTCCGGCGCATGGCCTCGTTCTGGCCCCAGGACTGATCGTGTGGCGAGTGATCGTACGGCGCGCGTCGGTGAGCCGAACGATGATGGTGGCGATGAGCGTAATGATGGTGGCGAGAGAAATGATCCGAGGCGTAGCGATGCGAGGTGTGGCGATGACTGTTGTGTGCGAACGCCGGTTGACCGAATGCGGTCAGGAGGAGTGGAAGTGCAAGAACGCCAGCACGCATACGAGTGCTCCTTTTATTATTTCATGATCAGCCCCTCCACCCGGCGCGCTGTGTCGTTGCGGAATCCGGCCGTGATCGGGCGAGACAGTGTGCAGAAAAAGGCAATGTCATGATGCCAGTGAAGGTGTCCCGAAGCCGTACACTCGCGCGGCGTCCAGTAAAACAAGAACATGCAATCGCTCGATGAATCATCCCGCGATGTGAAATATCGTCCGATTTCAGGCCGTGTGACCGGGGTCGATCGACTTGGGATTTTGCAGCCTGTCGTCGTCCTTGATTTGCGGCTTGGCCTTTCCCGGGATGCCTTGCTCGCCTTCGCGCTCGCGCGCAACGTCGTCTTCGCTCAGGCGGCCGTCGTCGCGGCCGGAGCGGATTTTGCCCTTGGTCAGCGGATCGGTCGGCATGGCGCGGTCTCCGGCAGCGAAGCATCAGGCCTGTGAAACGCGCATCCCGAGGGCGTTGTTCCGGGATTTCGCGCCGTGCTCAGTCGCGCTACGCTGGCACCATGGAAAAGCGCAAGCTCGGCCGCTCAGGCCTCGATGTCTCGGTGCTCACATTCGGCTGCGGCGCGGTCGGTGGGCTGATGACGCGCGGCGAGCCGCGCGACCAGGAGCGCGCGGTCGCCTATGCGCTCGAACATGGCATCAATCATTTCGACACGGCGCCGGACTACGGGAAAGGTGCGTCGGAGGAAAATCTCGGCCGCGTGCTGGCGCGCCTCAAGCCGGATGTCATCGTCAGCACCAAGGTGCGCGTGCCGGCCGACCGGCCGGATATCGGCGCGGCCATCGCGGCCTCGCTTGAAGCCAGCCTGAAACGGCTTGGGCGTGACCATGTCGACGTCTTCCAGCTGCACAACGTGATCGGCGGGAGCGCCGATGGCTTGACGATGAGCGCCGATGAGGTCCTTGGCGACGTGGTGCCGGCGCTAACGCGGGCCCGCGAGCAGGGCAAGACCCGCTTTGTCGGCCTCACGGCGATTGGCGAGACGGCGGCGCTGCATCGCGTGATCGCGTCGGGCGCGTTCGACAGCGCGCAGGTGCCCTACAATGCGCTCAATCCGAGCCCGGGCGAGGCGATCCCGGCAAACTACCCGGCGCAGGATTATGCGCGCATCCTCGATCGCGCATCCGTGGCGGGCGTCGGCACCATCGGCATCCGGGTGCTGGCAGGCGGCGCGCTGAGTGGCCGCACGGAGCGCAATCCGTTGGGGCTCGCG
>JBBWZU010000647.1:0-3432 GCA_039649225.1 Hyphomicrobiales bacterium
CCAGATAGCCGATCAGGCTCTCGTCGACGGCAAGCTGGCGGTCGGCGAACAGTTTCACCATCACGGCGCGGAGCAGCGCATCGTCCGGCGGATCGAGCGCCACAACCGGAATGGCGCGCAGGCGCGAGGACAGATCCGCGAGCGCCGCCCCCCAGGTCGCCGGCGCGGCGCGCGCCGTGATCAGCAAATAGGCCTCCTCCTGCCGCACCAGATTGATCAGGTGGAACAGCGCGCGCTCGTCGAACGCATCGCCCGCGTCCTCGACCACCAGCGCCGCGGTGGCCAGCTCGGCGAGCAGATTCGTCCCGCCGAGCGCGCGGGCGGAAACCCGGCGCGCGCCGGCGATCTCGGCCCAGATCGCCGCCAGATGGCTTTTGCCCGCGCCTTCAGGTCCGACCAGCGCGAGCACGCGGTCGGGCCAATCCGGCCACTGCTCGATCAGCCGCAGCGCGGCGGCGTTGGAGCTGCCTTGCAGAAAGTCCTCGCGCGCGAAGCTTTCGGCATGCGGCAAAGCGAGCGCAAGCTGACGCGGCAGGGTCATCGGCGCTCCGGCTCGCGCAACGCGGACGGCGCGAAGCCGACCGGGCCGGAGGTCTCGCCGGTATAGAACGGGCTTTCGAGATAGCGGCGCAGCGCGAAGCGCGCCAGCACGCCCATGATGGCGGCGAGCGGCACCGCGATCAGCAGGCCGACGAAACCGAACAGATAGCCGAACGCGAACAGCGCGAACATCAGCCAGACCGGATGCAGCCCGATGCTTTCGCCGACCAGCTTGGGCGAGAGCACGTAGCCCTCGAGGAATTGCCCGAAGAAGAAGATCCCGAGCACGATCAGGATCGGCGTGTATTCGGGCCAGAATTGCGCGACCGCGACGCCGACGGCGAGCACGAGGCCGGTCATCGAGCCGACATAGGGAATGAACGTGATCAGGCCCGAGGCAAGACCGATCAGCAGGCCGAAGCTCAGGCCGGCGAATGTCAGCGCCACCGCGTAATATGAGCCGAGGATCAGGCACACCGCCGTCTGCCCGCGCAGGAAGCCCGCGATGGCGTCGTTCATCTCGCGCGCCAGCGCGTGCACGGTGGCGCGATGATGCAGCGGGACCCAGGTGTCGACCGTGACGATCATGCGGTGCCAGTCGTAGAGCAGATAGAACGCCACGACCGGCGTCACGACCACCAACGAGGCGATCGAGATCAGCGCCTGCCCGCCCGACCACAGCGATTTCAAGAACGTCGTGATCCAGCCGGCGCCCTGCTTCACCAGATCGCTCACCTGCGCGTCGGCGATGCTCTCACCGACGAGCTTGTACAGCCAGGTGCGGTTCGGGTCCGCAACCAGCGACTGGATGCGCGCGATATAACCGGGCAGCTTCTCGAAGAAGGCGCCGAGCTGCGCGGTGAGGATCGGCACGAAGATCAGCAGCAGCAGCACGAAGAGCAGGACGACCGCGCTGATGATCACCAGCGTGGCGACCAACCGGTTCACGCCCATGCGTTCCAGCCGCGTTGCCAGCGGGTCGAGCAGATAGGCGAGCACCATGCCGGCGACGAACGGCAGCAGGATCTCGTGCAGCGTCCACAGCACCAGGATGCCGACCACCAGCGTCAGCACCCAGAACGTCATCTGGCGGGTCAGTGTCATCGCGCCTTCCGCGTCCCCAACAGAAACTGAATCGCACTATAGCGCGCCCCAACGCCGTGTGCCCAACTTCAAGTTCAAGGGACGCCGTTCGAGCCCATGTGACGCACCCAGTCGCGCAGATAGAATGCGACCGACAGCAGCGTCAGCCCGGTCACCACCGCCACCAAGACGGTCTGCGCCCATCCGGCGTCGAAACCGAAGCCGAGCGCAGCCAGAACCAGCCCGACCAGAAGCAGTTGTGCAGCCGTGTTGAGCTTCGACACGAAATGCGGCTTCACGCCGACCGGCTTGCCGACCACCCATGAGAGAATCACGCCGCCGACGATCAGAAGATCGCGCGACACCACCAGGATCACCAGCCAGCGCGGCAGCACATCGAGGATACCGAGCGAAATATAGATCGAGACGATCAGGACCTTGTCGGCCAGCGGGTCGAGATAGGCGCCGAGCTGGCTGGTCATGCCGAAGCGCTTGGCGAGGAAGCCGTCCACGGCGTCGCTCACCCCGGCTGCGGCAAACAGCAGGAATGCGAACAGCATCTGGTTCGACGCAATCGCCCAGACCACCACGGGTACGAGCAGAATGCGCGCCAGCGTAATCAGATTGGGTATACTCAAACGGTTGGCCCCGGCATTACCGTTCGACATAAGCCCCGGGCGGGCCCTTGCCAAGCTCGCCTGCGGACAACTGGACGCTCATGGTCCCGGCCCCATTGCATGGCTGGCCGTTCCGATTTAGGCCAAACCGCATGAACGAGAAGCGAAATGGCCTGACCTACGCACAAGCCGGCGTCGATATCGATGCCGGCAACCGCATGGTGGACCTGATCAAGCCGCTGGTGCGGGCGACCGCCCGGCCGGGCGCCGACGCCGAGATCGGCGGTTTCGGCGGGCTGTTCGACCTCAAGCGCGCGGGCTTCCGCGATCCCGTGCTGGTCGCCGGGACCGACGGCGTCGGCACCAAGCTGGTGATCGCGATCGAGGTCGGCAAGCACGACACGATCGGGATCGATCTGGTCGCCATGTCGGTCAATGACATCGTGGTCCAGGGCGGCGAGCCGCTGTTCTTCCTCGATTACTTCGCGACCGGAAAGCTCTCGCCCGAAATCGGCGCCGAGGTCGTCACGGGAATCGCACACGCCTGCCGCGAGGCCGGCTGCGCGCTGATCGGCGGCGAGACCGCCGAGATGCCGGGGCTGTACAAGGCCGGCGATTATGACCTTGCGGGCTTTGCGGTCGGCGCCGTCGAACGCGACCAGGTGCTGCCGCGCGGCGTCGCGGCGGGCGATGTCGTGCTGGGCCTGGCCTCTTCGGGTCCGCACTCGAATGCCTATTCGCTCGCCCGCAAGGTGGTGGACCTGTCCGGCCTGGCGTGGAGCGCGCCCTGCCCGTTCGCCGTCGGCATGACGCTCGGCGAAGCGCTGCTGACGCCGACGCGCATCTATGTGCGTTCGTGCCTGGCGGCGATCCGCGAGACCGGCGCCGTGAAGGCACTCGCGCACATCACCGGCGGCGGCTTTACCGACAACATCCCGCGCGTGCTGCCCAAGGACTTGAGCGTGCGGATCGATCTTGCGCAGCTCAACGCGCTGCCGGTGTTCCGCTGGATGGCCAAAGTCGGCGGCATCGCGGAACAAGAAATGCTGCGCACATTCAATTGCGGTGTCGGCATGGTCGTGGTCGTCGATCCGGCGAAAGTTGACGCCGTGGTCGCGGCATTTGGGCGCGAGGGGGAGATTGTCAGCCGGCTCGGCGAGATCGTGGCGGCCGAGGGCGAGTCACGCGTCAT